>NZ_RCBY01000280.1 GCF_003838195.1 Okeania hirsuta | reverse complement strand
TCCGAGCATGGATGGCACCTCAAGATCAACCACATCAAAACTTTATATTCCCTGAGGAGGTTCTACCACGTGGTAACGCTCTCTAATTCTTCCATGATGGGAGGTCGCGATATCGAGTCCACCGGTTTTGCTTGGTGGTCTGGAAACGCCCGTCTGATCAATCTATCCGGTAAACTGCTAGGCGCTCATGTTGCTCACGCAGGTCTAATCGTATTCTGGGCAGGAGCAATGACTTTATTTGAAGTTGGTCACTTTGTCCCAGAAAAGCCAATGTACGAACAAGGCTTAATCCTAATGCCTCACGTTGCTACTTTAGGCTGGGGTATCGGTCCTGGTGGCGAGGTAACTGACATATTTCCATACTTTGTCGTAGGTGTTTTGCACCTAATTTCATCTGCTGTTCTTGGTTTAGGCGGTATTTATCATGCCGTTCGTGGTCCAGAAACTCTCGAAGAATATTCTTCTTTCTTCGGATATGACTGGAAAGATAAGAACCAGATGACTAATATCATCGGTTACCACTTAATCCTATTAGGTTGTGGTGCGCTGTTGTTGGTATTTAAGGCCATGTTCTTTGGTGGTGTCTATGATACTTGGGCACCAGGTGGTGGAGATGTCAGGGTAATCACTAACCCTACTCTCGATCCTGCTGTTATTTTTGGTTATCTAGCTAAAGCTCCTTTTGGTGGTGAAGGTTGGATCATCGGTGTTAACAACATGGAAGATATCATCGGCGGTCATATCTGGATCGGTCTGATTTGTATCTTCGGTGGTGTTTGGCATATTCTAACTAAGCCTTTCGGTTGGGCACGTCGTGCTTTCATCTGGTCTGGAGAGGCTTATCTTTCCTACAGTTTGGGCGCTCTATCCTTAATGGGTTTGATTGCTGCGTGTTTCGTATGGTTTAACAACACTGCTTATCCCAGCGAATTCTACGGCCCAACTAACGCTGAAGCTTCTCAAGCTCAGTCTTTTGTATTCTTAGTTCGTGACCAAAAGTTAGGTGCTAATATTGGTTCTGCTCAAGGTCCAACTGGTCTTGGTAAGTACCTGATGCGTTCTCCTACTGGTGAAATCATCTTCGGTGGTGAAACAATGCGTTTCTGGGACTTCCGTGGTCCTTGGTTAGAGCCTCTTCGTGGTCCTAACGGTCTCGACTTGAGTAAATTAAAGAATGATATTCAGCCTTGGCAAGTACGTCGTGCTGCTGAGTACATGACTCATGCTCCTAACGGTTCCATCAACTCCGTAGGTGGCATTATCACTGATATCAACGGGTTCAACTATGTTAACCCTCGTGCTTGGTTAGCTGCTGCTCACTTCATTCTAGGGTTCTTCTTCTTAATTGGTCACTTATGGCACGCAGGACGCGCTCGTGCTGCTGAAGGTGGTTTTGAGAAGGGTCTCGACCGTGAAACAGAGCCAGTACTATCTATGCCTAACCTAGACTAATATCTAGTTACTGTAGGTTACTGATAGCTAAATTTATTTAAGAACCTCGCCAAATATCTGGTGAGGTTCTTATTTTTTTATAGAACCCATTTGGGATCTTGGCACGCGGTACGGGTTTTTATAGCAGGCAACAGGCAACAGGCAACAGGCAACAGGCAAAAGTGGGAAAAATTTCCCTGTCTAAGGTTTATTACCAGTCTATTTCCTAACCAACCCATTTTTTCCTATAGCAAAGGAGTCAGAAGATCAAGCAATAGAATAGGGGAAAAAGGTGGAAATTTGCCCCCAGATTCACTATCTGCCGACATTCCCCACCCTCTTTATCTAATTACACTGATGCTACCGGATTTGATATGACTTCAGTCTTTCAATATGGCATTAAATTCACCCGCTTCAAACCTTTTTCTGAGTTCCTGACGCTGAATTTTGCCGATCACTGTTTTCGGATACGAGGATAGTGGGACTGTTTTCTGAGATATTTACCGACCCTCCATAGGCGATCGCTGGTTTAAAGGAGCGGTCTATGGAACTTGTTTGAGCTAAATATTCTTTTTGGTGATTAAACATTTTTTTTGATTGAGGAAATGTTCGCAAAAATGTATCTCTCTCAAATTTAAGTTGGTGTTCAATAATTAATAATTAATAATCACCTCTCCTTGAAAAGAAGAGGATTGACTAAAAGGATAATTTTTTTTCTTCTCTTGGTCGATTGGATATGGCAAGATTTCCTCGCCACCCCACCCTACGGGAAGCTCCGCTAACGACCGCTTTTTTCTCCTTTAAAGGGGAGGCTTTAAATCTTAATTATTCAGTAAGGAGCAATATTCAATAATTGATAATTGATAATTACCTCTCCCTAAAAGGAAGACGATTGAATAAAAGGAAAAAATTTCTTCTCTTGGTCGATTGGATATGGTAAGGTTTCCTCGCCATCCCTCGACCGCTTTTTTCTCCTTGAAAGGGGAGGCTTTAAACCTGAATTATTTAATTATTTAATTATTAATTCTTCGGTAAATCTATTGCCTATTAGACATCTCCAAACATCCAAAATCAAATCAATTTTTATCCATAAATTATCAATTATTTCTCCCTGTTCCCAGCTCCGGTGTTCCCTCTTTTCTGGAGATGTCTATTGCCTATTAAGTATTAACAGTGTTAGCAGTCTTAGAAAGATCCGTAAAACAACCTCGACGCATATTCTGGATCGTCAGAAGAGAAATAACCACTTCTAATTTTAGCATATTCATCTCGTGATCTCGAACCATTCTTGTTTAGATCCATATTTTCAAACCCACGTTTAATACTTTCCTCATTGGTTTCTCCCAACGCTTTTAACAATATATCATATTCTTTAAAACTAATTGTGCCACTTCCATCTATATCCAAGCAATCAAACATCACTTTGTTGACTTCTTGATTTTTTTCTATTTGACTGGGTTGCATTTTTTCTCGAACTTCCAAAAATTCAATTAGAGAAACTTTTCCATCTCCATCTGTATCAGCAGGACTCAAATAATGATCCCAAACTTTAGCATAGGTATCAAGAATTTCCTGATATTTGCTATCTTCCTTTTTGAGACCAAAAGACTCAGCTATTCTTTTGGCAATTAGCTGCAAGTCTTCCTTTTCTAGCAGTCCATTTTTCGATTGGTCATACTGATAAAATGCCAAGGCAAGTTTGCGTTGCACAAATGGCGATAACATAATTTTTCTCCTGTTGTATTTTCTCAGCTATTTTTTGAGTTAGAAATTAGCATATTTGAAGCAAAATTTCAATTAAATGGTGCTAGGTTTGAATTGATAGTAAGTAAGCATTCAGCTATTAGCAATCAGCTCTCAGCAATAAAAATGAATGAACCAGGTATTTGCTTAACTTCTACTACATTTTTGAACAAAGAATTGAAGCACAAGAACAACGAGCTTAAATTCCCCACTAAAGGCAATAAAGCTGATAGCTGACCGCTGACCGCTGACCGCTAAATGCTTACGATAGTAAAAATCGAAAAGTGGAGATTTATTGACAAAATCGGGAAGTAGAAATATGGGAAAATCCTAATTGTTAATCTGGGAAAAATGTATTGCCGGGATTTATTTTAGATTTGACAGAAGTTTGGGATTAGGTAATGGGAAGTTATCATACTGTAGGTTGGGTTCAACGGTAGTGCAACCAAAAAAAAATCAGATATCGTGTTGTTTTTATCCTGCGAATAACCGCCCTAAAAATTTTCAACCCAAGCTACTAAATGTAAAATCTTGCTTTAAATTTAGTAATAATTGAGCGATTCCACCTGATAATTGTAAGCTGACTACTGATAACTAAGTGCCAATTTGTAATGAAACCATACCAGAAAATTAAAATCCAAGAATGTCACGAACCACTCATCCCAATTCCCTTAGAAAAATTTGCCACTGAATCACCCCATCCCTATGAAAAATTAGGCGCACCTTATCATTTATCTCCAGCAAATTCACCTTATTTTTTACGTCAAAAAGTATTAGATAGTTTGATAGCAGCTCAAACAAAACTACAACAAAAATATCCCAGTTGGCACATCCAAATATTTGATGCTTATCGCCCCATTGCTGTACAACAATTTATGGTAGATTACACTTTTGTAGAAACAGTAAAAGCTGAAGGTTTAACATTAGATAGTCCGGAGTTGACAGAAGCAAAACGTCAAGAAATTTTAGAGTTAGTTTATCAGTTTTGGGCTGCTCCTAGTCTAAACCCCGCTACCCCACCACCTCATAGTACGGGTGCTGCTGTGGATGTAACTTTAGTGGATGCTAATGGCAAAACTGTTGATATGGGTTCTCCTATTGATGAGTTGTCTCCCCGCTCTTACCCGAATCATTTTTTGGGGAGTAAAAATGAGGAAGCTCAGAAATATAATCAACATCGACAGTTATTGGCAGAAGTAATGTTATCGGTGGGGTTTCAGCAACATCAACAGGAATGGTGGCATTTTTCTCTGGGCGACCAAATGTGGGCTTGGTTGACAAGTAAAGAGAATGGTGAAAGTGAGGTTGTGGCACGGTATGGGCGAGTAAATTGAAACAGTTATAGTAGAGGAAAGAAGGAAGAAGGAAAAATCTTGTATTGTCTGAGTTTTAAGCTTTTGATCTGTCCGCGCCCTTTGCTTGGACTGCTATATCAGTTAGCCTCCTGGGTTGAAACTGTGTTAACAGGCGTTATGGTGTAGAATTCAAACCTGCCACCAAGGTATATCACTAACTTTAAAAATATAGTTGGGATTTTAAAGCCAATGTTAAAAATATCAACTTTTAATTGATGATTGATTAATGATAAATTAAAGACTAATATTTACTTGTACTTAAAACAACCGTGAAATTTTTTATCCCCTAGTTAAAAATGGGGGTTTTCAAATTCTTTAACTTTTCTGGTTAATTAAAGAAAATCTAAAATTATCATAAGCTGTAACATTTTGATAGTGAGAAGTTACAGCTTATATAAAAGTCTTTTCAGAAAAATAACTTGTTTATGAGTTTTGAAAATCAAATATTATCTCCGCTTCGATAGAATAAATTATCGACCCAGTCCACTCCACAAAGAAGCTGGATGGGGGATAACATTAGATTCAACTTGAGGGCTTTGTTCAGAGGATTGAGTTAGATAAACACGGGTTGCACTATAACTAACAATGAACATAGAAAAAGCTACCAAGAATGTTACTACAACTCGATCTAAACCAGATATATTATCTAAGTGCTGAGAGTTTTGAGAGTTCATAGAGCTAAGTCTCCTCAATTACTTACTTTCTCAGTATCTCAGATATTTCTGTATTAACAGATACTTTTAATAAAAATTTATCTTTATGGTTCTGGGAATTGACCAATTTGTAGGGACAATGCAACTTGCTCAGTTAAAGATACTGGAAGGTCTGCTTTATGGGAAATGATTCCGTGACCAACTCCAGTTATTATTCCTAAGATGGCTGGCAATACTAAAAAAGTGAAGTTTTTCATTGATGATGACTAGAAAAATTACAGTTAGAGCATCTCAATTTCACGATGTTTAATTCTGTAACAAAGTTTACTTTTTAGTTAAATTTTGTTAAGCCGTCTAGTACAATTTTCCAATCAGACAAATCTCAGGAATTCTGAGTCCCTAAATTAAACCTAAATAATTAATCTAATAGACATCTGGTGAAAAAGATATATATAGATTTTTTGCAGGAGTAGGCAACAGCTCATCTGGCAACAGGCAACAGGTAAGATATTTTTACGCGCGAAGGCACGAAAAAGGATTTTTTAGGGTTAATTTTTCGTATCCTTAGCCTGCTCTAATTAAAAGGTTTTAGAGAGTGATGCTATAAAGGAGAATAATATAGATACTCCGATGGCTACTCCAACATTCCAAGTATCAATCCTTAATGGTGAAACTGTCATAGTTTTTCCAGAGCAGTTTGGAGCGCCACAAAAAATAATTATAACTCTTACACAAGCTGATTTTTTACATCATAACAAAACTCAAAAAGAATTAGCTCAAGAATGGCAAAAGACAATTAGTTCAAAGATGAGTGAAGGAATAAGGGAAAAAGACCCTAGATTTTATACTGAAGAACAATTGAATGACTTCAAAAAAAGTATATTTTTTATTTTAGTGACATTAGTTCTGAGCTTTGATGTATTTTGGCTACAAAGAATTTGTAAAATTTTCTACCTCAATACTAGAAATCAATTAAAAATTTTAGAAAAGTTGATAAATCTCGATCAATAATTTGCCCAAATAGAAGACTTAAAAACTATTGTATCTCAACTCAACTCAGAGACAAATCAACAGCAAAATCCTTTAATTACTGACTCCAAAAATACGAAATCAAATATCATCCTCAACTCAGCAATAGCCAATCAAATATTACTGAGTATTCAGCTAAAATTAATTTTACAAATCATACCAAAAATTTCTTTGAGACAACAAAACTTTCTCAAGCAAGAACTAAACATCATAATTTTCATCTGACGCTTACTAAGATGGGTACTCGTGTTTATTTGGGGTTCTCGGCATTTTGAGGGTATTGACGTAATTCCCTTATCTAGACTGACTCTTCCATAAAATGTGTAAGTCCCATTAGGACATAGACTAATCATAAACCTCAGACAGGAAAATGTTTTTTCCCCTATTCCCTATTCCCTGCTATCGCATTGATTATAATTACTTTAATATCAACAAAATTTTGGAGTAAAAGTCGTAATGAAAAGACTCAAAGTAATCTTTTTGGGAATTTATATTTGGGTAGGGATACTGCTGATGCAACCTTACCTAAATGCTAATTCTACCTCGCCAGAAAATTTTTCTACCTTTACAGAATGGTGTTTAAATCAAACAAACATTTCTTCCACTTCTCAATATACAGTTAAAATTCTATTGCAAAAAGCCAGAACGAATGACTGTATTGAAGCAGACAAAAAACTTTCTAGTCTTTCTGCCATCTCTCTCAATAATAATTATATTATAAATATTGCTCCTATATCCAGCCTTAAAAATCTCACAAAACTATCCCTAAATGCTAATCAAATCCAAGAATTATCCCCTTTATCTAACCTTCCTAAGTTAACTCATTTATTTCTCGATAGTAATAAAATTGAAGATATTTATGACTTGTCTAAATTAACTAATTTAACTGAATTAGAACTCAACGATAATAGAATAAAAAATATATATCCTCTATCTAATTTAACTAAATTAACTCATCTGAGCCTGATTTTTAATCAAATTGAAAATGTATCTTCTATCTCCAACTTAACAACATTAACTGAGCTAAATCTCGGAGTTAATCGTGTTACAAATATTAAACCTCTAGCTAATTTAACCAATTTAACTCACCTATATCTTAACGATAATCAGCTCAGAAAAATTGCGCCCTTATCTAACTTAACTAACCTTACTAATTTGTATTTATATCGCAATCAAATTAGTGACATTTCTTCTCTTTCTAACCTCACTAATCTAACTTATCTTAATCTGAGTGATAATTACATTACTGAAGTTTCCAATCTTTCTAGTTTAAGGAATCTGAAAATTCTGATCCTGGTGTTCAATCAAATTACAAAAATTGATTCTTTATCAACTTTGACTAACCTTAATTTACTAGATTTAAGTCGCAACAAAATAACAGATATTAATTCCCTCTCAACTTTAATTAAATTAGATGTACTGAATTTGCGAAATAACCCAGTTGCCAGAATTTGCCCCCTCCAACCAGAATCAATTTGTCGCTTCTAATAGAAGAAGGAAGAGGCAACAGGCAACAGGCAAGAGGGAAAAATCTTACGTTTCAAGTTTTTTTTGATTTTTTGAACTACTACTTGCAGAGTAAAATTATTAGCTGATTTTCGATCTAACGCCTGTATTTAGGGTTTGCTGAAAAAGTCCTTTAGTAGGGGGTAGGAGACAACCCACCCCCAACCCCTCCCAGGAAGGGAAGACAGGAGACAACCCACTCCTAACCCCTCCCAGGAGGGGAGAAATGGGAATGAGCGAGGAGGTAGGAGCTAAGTTTTGTCCCAAGATTGTTCTGCCCAACTATGCGCCTAAAATACTAACTTTTTGAGCCTTTTAGACTGAAACAGGCGCACTTTTTTCGTTCCCAAAAAGGTTAAAATCTTTATATGTCAATGCTTTTATATTTAATCAGCAAGCCCTATTTAAGAGCTTAAAAATAGAGTATAGTTTGGCTTTTAACTGCCAATTTAAAGTATAAACTCCTGAATTGACTAAAAAAATCAAGATATATAATTGGTTAAAGATTACCCTTATATCATGTCCGGTAGCATCGTTTGTGTATAGAATTAGGTTGAAATTGCGGG
>NZ_RCBY01000028.1 GCF_003838195.1 Okeania hirsuta | reverse complement strand
CTCAGGAAGAGGGCATTGCTCCTACTGGTCACTTATTTCTGCCATCCTGCACTAGAACCTTTTAAAAAAGTTTTCAATAACTCACCATTTATACTCCAGAGTTTAACTGTATTATCATAACTTGCCGTAGCGATCGCCTGATCATCTGAGCTAAAACTTACTCCCAACACCCAATTATCGTGAGCAGGAATAGTTTTTAGCAGATCACCATCTTGAGTCCATAGTTTTACTATACCATGATCACTGGCAGAAGCAAGCATTTTGCCATCGGGGCTGAAACTAACACTATTGACCCATTTTTTATGACCAACTAAAGTTTTAAGTAATTTGCCTTTGCGGTTCCACAACTTGACTGTTTTATCTTTATTACCAGAAGCAATAATTTGATTGTTCAGACTAAAACTGACACTCATTACACTATCAGTTCAATGTTAGCTCGTCCGAGTAATTCTTGATTGATTGATTCTAGAATGGTGCTGGTTCGTGGTTCTAGATATTGTCTTAATTGAGAACGTAGTTTGGGATAATCTTTAATTTTAGCAGTAATTTTGGCAATACCAACAGATACTTCTGCCTCTGCTGAAAGTTGGATCGGGGTTTGTAATACTTCTGATATTTCCGTAAATAGTTTTTGGAAGTAGCCTGGTTTTAGTTTGATGTTGGCTTGCTCTATATTTTCACTGACTTGACGAGTGATCGCCAGTAAAATATCACTAATATCTACATCCCCCATATCTAAGTCTTCAGAGGATTCAAAGTAAACAATATGATATCCTTTTCTTTCTAGTTTATCTTTCAGTCTAAATAGTTCAGTGGACTTGCCACAACCGATGTGCCCTGTAAATAGTTGACAAGTTGGCTGATTTCCAGATAGTAGTGTTATTGTTCTTTCTAATTCTTGAATAATGTCACTACCTCTAAACACTCGCAAAATCTATGTAATATTTTCATCTTCAGGATGTCCTACTATGAGGGTCTTGGTAGGGTTACAGGACTTGTAAAATTTAATTAAGTCAAGAGTTTCTAACACAGTTTTTCTCATAACAAAAAAAAGGCGACATTATATATTATTTAACTATGTCATTCTCTGGAATTTTTTGGCTATGGGCAAGAGGTACGTCAGCCTCTAGGTGCTTAGAGCTGATTTATAGAGTAAATATTAAGAGGCTGAATTTCTTACAGGACAAAGGTTTTACCGATTGTAGGCCAGTAAAGTGGAAATTTATGAGACCTAGATAGCATAAGAGTTTTCCTGCGGAATGCGGAGCTAACAGCTCAGTTAATAAATCAGCTCTTAAGCCTTAATAGATAGTAATAATATTAGGGAAAATTGAGTATACAAATAAACAGAACAGAAAATCAATTAGATATTTTTTCTATCTAAAATTTGATTAATTAGTAAAAACATCTACTGGTGTAGAAATATTTTGTATATATTTAAAAGTTATGATTTATAACTACATAAATCTCTATAGAACCCCTGATCGTATCTTTTGAGGGAAAGGTTATACTAAGTCGCGATCGCCAACCTCTTAAGCATCAGTCGAATAAAACAAAGATTAATCTTGGCTGTGGCATTTTCCAGAGTTCTTTTCCTGCGGAATGCTGCGCAAACAAAATTTTTAGTCAAGCTTTTACACCTTTCCATCCAAGAGTTGGTTATGCACGATGACACACCTGGCCTTGACGGGAACAAATCCTGTTTTTCCTTGCTGTTTTTTCTCCACCTGTGAAGGTTTTGGTGATAGTTTAAACCGAATCTTGGTCATAATTGCTGGATAAATTTTCTTTAACTCCTGTGCTATTTTTTCGTATGGGATATCCATTGTCAAGTAAGATAGTAATTTTAGTATGGGTTAACAGGTTTGGACTTAAAGTAATCAATGTTATCTGACAACATTTCTATTAATCCCTGATCGTCAGATACATTGGCTTTGGTGCAATAAGTAAAAAAAGGAAAACCGAGACTATCAACTGCGTTCCGGTCTTTTAATTCCGTTGGTAGCCTTGTAAAAACAGAATCCCTTGGACTTGATACTAGCATTACAGGTATTTTTTACAGATAAGTGAATCAATGATGATTAAAGTTGTCCATCTGGCTTTTTTTTTACCTGTTGACGTACAACACAGATGCAATACATCTCTAATCTTCAAGGGTAACCCCTGATGCTCGCCACTGCTTGTAGTGCCAAAATACAGTTGAATAGGGTGGTAAATATGCAGGGTAGATCACACCAGTTACAACCATTCTTTAATTGATATAAGATACCATCTAAGATTTCTCTGTTGCTCCATTTTGTAGGATAAGTTTTCTTCTTTTTTGGTAATAATGGTTCAATCAGAACCCATTCAAAGTCTGTTAAACTGCTTGAATACCGCATTTTCTCATGCGGCGTTGGCGTTGGCGGAGCAAGTGCGGCAGCTATATCGCTCATTAGTATAATCTTTTTAGGAAAAGATACGGTTAGGGATTCTATAAATTATCAATCATCGGCGACCATTTAACTTTTACCTGCTTGCTGAAAATCTCAAATATCTCACAACTAAAATAATATTTGTATAAGTGATTAAATCAAAATGATAATTGTGTAGGGTAGCATTAAAAATATTAACTAATTAGTGAGTAAATAAATATAATGGCTAATGGTATTGCATCGGTTTCTCGATCAGATTTGTCAAGTCGGCGACAAACATTGCTGCGTCA
This sequence comes from Okeania hirsuta, assembly GCF_003838195.1. Taxonomy (GTDB): domain Bacteria; phylum Cyanobacteriota; class Cyanobacteriia; order Cyanobacteriales; family Microcoleaceae; genus Okeania; species Okeania hirsuta. The sequence goes on along the minus strand of NZ_RCBY01000028.1, from coordinate 49,798 downwards.
AAGACGATTAAGATTAGTAGTTATAATATGGCAAATACTAGCAGTTGGTGGTTTAGCAGGAACTTTGCTCTGGGCAATTACTCAGCCCATTTGGCTCATAACTAAACAGGAACAGTTAAGTGTAGAAGGTAATCAATTACTTTCAGACCGAGCAATATTATCTCTAATTCCTTTAGAGTATCCTCAGTCTCTTTGGAAAATTAAACCACAGGTACTAGCTAAAAATTTAGAGTCCCACGGCCCAATTGCCCGGGCAAAAATTAGTCGGCAGTTATTTCCTCTCAGTTTAAAGATTGAGATTACAGAGAGACGTCCTGTGGCAATTACTCAACTGAAGAGTAAAGTAGGTGCTGGTAACTCACAAAAAATGGGGTGGTTAGATGCCGAAGGGAATTGGATCCCCCTAGAAAGTTTTTCTGCTCTAGAAAGAACTCAATCTTTACCTACTCTAAAAGTAATTGGTTTTACTGAACAGTATCGTAAATATTGGCATCTGCTATACCAAAGCCTAAGTCTTAGCCCTGTTAAAGTGTTCGAGATTAATTGGCAAGATCCAGGAAACTTAATTCTAACGACTGAACTGGGAATAGTTCATCTAGGACAGTACAGTTCTCGATTTAGCGAACAATTAAATGTTCTAGACCAAATGCGAGAATTACCAAATAAAATTGATGCTCGCCGAATTGCCTATATCGATCTGAAAAATCCAGAATATCCTTTAATCCAATTACCAAATAAATCTAGAGGAATTAAAATTCAGTCGAATTAAATCGACAATAATTTCAAAGTATATTAAAATATTCCCTTTGGTTTTAGAAAAAATCCAAAGTAAATTTAATTATATGTCCTTCCAATTTTTAAAGTTGCAAATTGAAATCTCCAAAAAAAAACAGAAAAATTAGAGACGTTCAATCATTAGCTAAGTTCCCAATAGAGAAAAACTAATAAATATTCTGAGTTTGTTGGGTTATAATCCAAAAAGATTCGGCAAGAAGTCCTCCGTTATAATCTCCGATTTAACGGGAAGGGAATTGCCTGTGGTAAATTAAACAGGTGTCGATTGATGTTCAAATATAGCAATAAAGAGTAGTATAAAAATTATGATAATTACTCATTGCTACAAAATTAAGCCCACTTGTGAACAGTCAGCCAAAATTGATTATTGGCTAAAACTTTTACGAAGGCATTGGAATTACGCCCTAGGTCAAAGACTAGACTGGTTGCATAGAACCAAATGTCAAACTGACCGTTGCTCAATAGTTTCATGTCCTATTGCTGAGATTCCCAGTAGACCAGATTATTATTTTCAGCAATCAGCACTTAAACAGACAAACAAGCTATTTCCTGACTACAAAGAAATCTCCATACGAAGTCCAGCAAATTAATTTGCAAAGACTAGATCAAGCTTGGAAGCGTTGGTTAATACCTGATAAAACTGGTAAACATGGAGGACGACCAAGATTTAAAAAATCAGGTAAGTTAAGGTCATTTTGTTTCAGTAGAGTTAATCATCCGCTTATCAGTAATTAAATTTGATGGTAAGCAAATAATTACTACGAGGTTTTGTGCTATTCCTGTGATAGTTCATAGACCTATACCAGATGGGTTTGTGATTAAAACTGCAACTATAACCAAAAAAGCGAGTGCTAATTGGTGGGGTTTCCCCAGAATGTAAGACGCACTCAAGAAGCTGATAGTTATTATATAAGTTTAAGCTGAGAAGAGCACCCTCCCCTAACCCCTCCAGGGAGGGGAACTGAAGGGGTGGGTTTAATTCCTACAGATAATATTAAGACTGCTGTAGGTATTGATTTAGGCTGAAAATAATTTTTTACTACTAATATTGGTGAGACTATTTCTGTGCCGAATTTTTATAGAAAATCTCAATCTAATTTAGCCAGAAAGCATAGAATTGTATCTAGAAAAGAAATGGGGTCAAATAACTGGAAAAAGGCGCAGAATAGAATAGCTAGATTACATCAACATATTGCCAGAGAAAGAGAAGATATTGCCAGACAAAACTACTCATAAATTAGTTAAAGAAAATGACTTAATTGCCGTTGAAAACTTCAAGATTAAAGGAATAGCAAGAAACACGAAACTCTCAAAATCAATTAGACTTGTCGCTTTATAACTTAAAAATCACCCAAAAACCTTGTTCTGTAAGGATTGTAGCTATTGGATAGCAAAAATGCTTGGAATTATTGCTCTGTCTAGGTTAGAGTTATTTTTTCCCTTTATTTAGCGACAACTCTATTGATGATGTAGCTTGGGGTATGGATTGAAAAATTGAATGCAGTGGCGGTAAAATGCGGTGTTCATGTAATTAAAGTCAACCCGAATCATACCTTTCACTCATTGTAGTAATTGTGGTCAGAAAGTACCATTAACTTGATCAGTTAGAATTAATTCTTGTCCATTATGTAAAATAGTTTTAGATAGTCCATTATGTAAAATAGTTTTAGATAGAGATGAGAATGCTGCAATTAACATATTGCAATAAAACATTAAACGAGGTGGGTATCATCTTGCCTGCTTGTGGAGGCGTAAGACGTTAATCAACCTGTGTTCGTGCAGCGTTGCGCCAGCAGGAGCAAGAAACTTCTTTGTTTGAGAAGCTCCCGTTATTATCTCCGATTTTAACGAGAGATAACTTCACCATACTTTAGAATATGACTAATTAACCTATGCTAAGAGCTATTCTGGTAATAAGGTATAAATTAAATTAAAAGTCAAAAATACTATATATCTACCATCCCCAAAAATGATAGTGAATAATCAACAAGGGGTCAACAGTGAAAGTCCCCAATCCCAAGGACAAGGAAATTTTCCATTACCAAAAAATGTCTCTAATCCCTTTCGCAATAGCTCGGGACTTTATGGAGAACAAAATTATGACCCCAAAGCCACCCCAAAGGAAGAATCTAGGAGTGATGATATTGTGCCAAGTAATACAGCAAAAATTAAAGTAATAGGTGTTGGAGGGGGTGGCGGCAATGCTGTTAACCGAATGATTGCTAGTGAGGTTTCTGGTATAGAATTCTGGACAGTTAATACAGATGCCCAAGCTCTAACCCTGTCCAATGCTCCTAAACGCTTACAACTTGGACAAAAACTCACAAGAGGTTTGGGGGCAGGGGGTAATCCGGCTATTGGCCAAAAAGCGGCTGAAGAATCTAGGGATGAAATAGCTAATGCTTTAGACCACCCCGATTTAGTATTTATTACTGCTGGAATGGGAGGTGGCACTGGTACTGGTGCAGCACCCGTTATAGCTGAAATTGCTAAAGAAGCAGGATCTCTGACAGTGGGTATTGTGACGCGTCCCTTCACTTTCGAGGGAAGACGTCGAATTACTCAAGCTGATGAAGGAGTTGCTGCTTTACAAAGTAGAGTTGATACTTTAATCGTAATTCCCAATAATCGTTTGCTATCTGTAATTAATGAACAAACTCCCGTACAGGAAGCTTTTAGAATTGCAGATGATATATTACGTCAAGGTATACAGGGAATTTCAGATATTATTACTGTGCCTGGGTTGGTGAACGTTGACTTTGCCGATGTACGAGCAGTGATGGCAGATGCAGGTTCGGCGTTGATGGGAATTGGTATGGGGTCTGGGAAGTCTAGGGCAAGAGAAGCAGCAAATATGGCCATTTCTTCTCCTTTACTGGAATCTTCTGTGGAAGGAGCTAGAGGGGTGGTCTTTAATATTACTGGCGGAACTGATTTAACGTTACATGAAGTTAATACTGCTGCTGAGACTATCTATGAAGTTGTCGATCCTAATGCCAATATTATTTTTGGGGCTGTAATTGATGAGAAATTGCAGGGAGAAATCAAAATTACTGTCATAGCAACTGGTTTTAGTGGAGAAGCACAAATGAATCCTACCCAGGAAATAGCACAGCCAAGAAGGTCGATACCAACTCCAACTCCAACTCCAACTCAAAGCACTGAGAAGCAGAAAAAATTACCAGGATTGGATATTCCTGATTTTCTGCAAAGGCGACGGACTCCACCTACTAATAGATAGATGGTTAAAGCAAGGGAATTTTCTTGATATTGACATCCAGGTCAATTCTATTAATTGTTATATCAAATTTGTTGGCCTTGCACGGCAGTGCAATTTAAAGAAGTTGATTAAGTTAATAGTAGTTTAGTTAGAGGTAAATTTAGGCATTCTTTAGTGGTTAACACGTTTATATAGTGTGGCACTATAGGTTTAACTATAGTTTATAAATGTTATGCAGTATTTGTGCATAAGTTCTATTTATTTAAAAGTAACTACAGACTATTGACTACTGACTACTAAATTTGATAATATGAATAATTTAAAGGCATCAAGTATTCCTGTTGCTTTGACTATTGCTGGATCTGATAGTGGTGGTGGAGCGGGTATTCAGGCAGACCTGCGTACTTTTGCTTTTCATTGTGTTCATGGTACGAGTGCTTTGACTTGTATTACTGCTCAAAATACTTTGGGAGTAAATAGGGTTGACGCTTTGTCCCCAGAAGCGGTAAAAGCACAAATTCAAGTTGTTGTTACGGATATAGGCGTACAAGCAACTAAGACCGGAATGTTATTGAGTCAGGAAATTATCTTGGCCGTAGCTGAAGAGATAGAAGCTTTAAATTTAAATAAATTAGTAATAGACCCAGTGATGGTCTCCCGTGCAGGTGTTCAGTTGATTGATGATTTGGCTGTGGAAGCTATACAGAATGTTTTGCTGCCTAAGGCGACTATTGTTACTCCTAACATTTATGAGGCAGAGATTTTTACGGGTTTAGAGATTAATAACCTAGATGATATGCAGATGGCTGCTCAGGAAATTCACAGGCTAGGAGCAAAAACAGTTTTAGTCAAGGGGGGAGCCATGAAGAATGAGTTACTAGGAGTAGATGTTTGGTTTGATGGAGCGCAGTTTGAAATTTTAAGGACTGCTACGGTGGAGACTAATAATACTCATGGCACTGGTTGTACTCTCTCGGCAGCTATCGCTGCTAATTTAGCTCAAGGGAAAGATTTATTTTCTGCAGTTAAATTGGCGAAGGATTATGTCACAAATGCTTTGGAGTATGCTTTAGAAATTGGTCTTGGTCAAGGGCCAGTAGGACATTTTTTCCCTTTATTATAGCAGAAGTAAGAATGTTTTAGCTATCTATCTCGATCTTGCGAGAAAAATTTAAGAAAAAAATTGGCTAAATGGCTAATGGTTAAGTTGGTAATAGCCATTTCACAATATACTTAGGGCTTGCTGATTAAAAATCAAAGCATTGACAGATATAAGGTTGTAGCATTTTTTTGTCTAAAAAAGTATAAGCTTTTCGGTGGAAAGAGCTGCATAAAGCTAGTATTTTAGGACGATTATGGCAGAAAAATCAAGGGACAATTTTTCCGACGACCCCCTCTATAATTCCCATTTCTCCTGACTTCTGAGGAGGTCTTCCTGACTCCTACCTCTACCAAAAGACTTTCCATACGCAAACCCTACTTATCTTCTAGAACTCCCTAAGTGATAGTACTGACTATGCTTCCAATTATAATTTTTACTGCTTTCTTTATTTTCTGCCGTAGATCCTCCTGCTTTTGTTACTAAGGAGGATACTTTTTTGGTTTCCTCTGTAAATAGAGGAGTTGAGCTTTTCAACAAGTCTCTTTGTACTGCTGCAAAAGCATGACGTACGACCACCACAATCTCCTTTCTATAATCTTCTTGTGCTTTTTTTGTTTGAAACTTCCAGCCTTCCTGACTAGAAGCATATAAGGGTGGGAGACGATTCAGCGCATAAGTTTCTACATCAACTCGCTTAATATATTTCGCTAACTTTTGAGGTAATAAGGTAATTTGGCGATTTACTTCCTGTGCTACCATATCTTCCATGACATTTAGATATTTCTTTTTAGAGTTAGCATGAATCATTGCATATCTCCTTTTTATTGTTCCAATATTTAACCTACCTAGCTGTTGTACCTCCAACTTTAGGATAAGAATGCTTCTATACTATTAACTTAGTTTATTACTTGTATTGACTCAACTTCTTCTATTATTTATTTACAATTTGATGTAACAATTTAGTTACATAAATTATATTTACTCTACATAACAAGAGATACCTAAACATTAAATGTTTAGAGTTAAAATTTAGTCGAGAGAAGGAATCACAGTTGCAATTAAGTCTTCTATCCTTTTGATATTTGGGTTACCAGCTAAATATCCAATACCTCGATGCAAGTGTAGACGAAACTGAGTGGCCAAAGTTTCTCTTTCTATGGCTATTCGATCATTATAACAACGTTGCTTTAGAGCTAATAAAAAGATGTCAGAAAATTCTCCACCGAAAATTCTCCATGTTAATTCTAAATTACTATCAGCAGGGGTTGGTACTAGAGAGGGAATGCTTGATTCTGCTAAAGAGCAACAAAATGCCCAACGACAAAGAATATTCCATTGGTCTATTTTGGTATTACGTTTCAGCTTAGTTAACTGATCTTTAGCTGTTTGAGAAAGTCGTATTCTTTCAATTGGTGGTTCCATTAAAGGTCTTAAAGTTGCTTATTAAGTAAATGTTATGAGTCTGATGATATCACAATAAATTTTGATGATAGACCTGGCGTTGGCCATACAGTATGGTGTAGAAAATTACATATAACTTAATGGAGTTATCGTTAGTTATAATCAACATATTTTTTACTAGATTTTTGTCATCAACAAATTAGATAGTGCTAAACAAGTAATTATTTTTCTTGTATATCTTCGTCATGGGACTTACACCCTCGTAGAGTGATAAAATAGTCTCAAATATATACAGATAGAGAGCTTCACGTCAAAAAGGTATAATTCTTTGACTACCAAGGGTTCCAGGCATTTTTAGGGCATTGACGTAATTCCCTTATGCAGACAGATTCTTCCTGCGGAATGCTACGCAAATAGGCATTTTTTGACCATAAAATGTGTAAGTACCACTAATAATTCAAGGAATTTAGCGACTAATATTATTACATATTTAGAACTGCAAAAAAATAAATTGATTGCATTTTTAGTTCTATTTTTAAATTGAAATTATACAGTTTTTTTGCTTTTAAAAATCTTAAATTAATCATAATAAAATTTATAATATATTTCAATATGTCAATCTTTTTTGAATAGATTCAACCATTTTAATTTACCAATTAAAATCAGATAACCCTGTTTTTTTTAAAGCTTTATAAAGCAATTGATGCGGTATTAATATAGCATTTTAACCTGTTTAAAGTATGGTTTTTGTATTTTTATTTCAGCTAATATTTCCGGGATAATGTTCTCTGAAAACCAGAATACTGTAACTTACCAGTATGATAATTTTTATAGTGGTAATTATACAAAATCGAGTTGTAAAATAGTCTCAAGCATATACAGAAAGAGGCTTTGATGTCAAAAAGGCATAAATCCTTAATTACCGAATAATTAATAATTAATAATTAATAATTAATAATTAAATAATTCTGGTTTAAAGCTTCCCATTTTAAAGGAAAAAAAAGTGGTCGTTAGCGGAGCTTCCCGTAGGGTGGGATGGCGTTTGCTACCGCAAAGCTTTCCATTCCGGAATGCTACCGCAAACGCTAACAGCGGAGCGAGTCTGCAAGAACGGGTCTCCTCGCCATATCCAATCGAACAAGAGAAAAAATAATATTTCCTGATATTCAATCCTCTCGGTTTTAACCAAAGGTAATTATCAATTATCCATTAATGAACAAGGGTTCTAGGAATTTTTATGGCATTGACGTAATTCCCTTATCTAGACTGACTATCAGCCATTTTTTGATCATAAAATGTTTAAGTCCCAATAGTATAAAAAATTATTTTAAATATCTGTTAAAATCTGCCTATTCAATCAATTCTTGATTATATGTTAATGACAAATATACATAAATTTTTAACTACCCCTATCGTAGATGAAAAATCTTGTAAAGGGGTGATATTTTGGTTTAGCCTTAGCATGACTTTTGCTACAATTTATGCTTTTATGACACTTAAAAAAGCTTTTGCTAGTAGTCTGAGTATTCAAGATGATGCTAGACAACATATTTTTTGGATGCAGCGTTTTTTTTATCCAGATTTATTCCCCAATGATTTAATTGCTAATTATTTTCAGTCAGTAGCTCCAGCAGGATATACTTTACTTTATAAAAGTGCAGCAATTATAGGAATTAACCCGTTTATCTTTGCCAAAATTATCCCTTTTATTTTGGGTTTAATTTGTACTTACTATATTTTTCAAATCTGTTTAGAGATATTACCAGTACCAATGGCAGGATTTATTGCTGCTTTGGTAATGAATCAAGCTATTTGGATGAAAGATGATGTTGCTTCTGCTACACCTAGAGCATTTGTTTATCCATTTTTTCTGGCTTTTTTATATTATTTACTCCAAGGTTCATTGGTCAGAATGGGAATAGCGATTGCTCTGGTCGGATTATTTTATCCTCAATATGTATTTATCGCTTCTGGCATTCTAATTTTCCAACTAATTTACTGGAAAAATGGGAGGTTTCAGTTATCATCAGAAAAACGGACTTTTCTATTTTGTGGAGTTGGTTTAAGCACGGCATTTTTTGTTTTATTACCCTACGCTTTAAGTTCTTCAGAATTCGGACCTGCTATTAGTCGAGAAGCAGCAATGGAATTAAGAGAATTTTATCCAAATGGGAGGAGTACTTTTTTTCACGTTCATCCAAAAGATTTTTGGTTAACTGGCAAACGTAGTGGAATGTTTCCCAAGTCTTTATTTACTCCAGCTACTCAATGTGCGGGGTTAGTATTGCCGTTTTTATTGGCTTTTAAATCTGCTTTTCCTTTAATCAGAAATATTACTAATAGAATTTGGTTGTTAGTACATCTATTACTGTCATCTTTGGCAATGTTTTTCATTGCTCATGCCTTACTTTTTCGGTTACATCTTCCGAGTAGATATACAGGATTAAGTTTCCGCATAATTATTGCTTTGGCAACGGCGATCGCTTTAACTTTAATTATTGATGCTTTGTTTAATTGGGCAGAAAATACACAAAAATCTCCTGTAAAAATTCAGGGTATTATTTCCTTAATTTTAACAAGTTTAATTATGGCATCTCTGGTGTTATATCCTGCTTTTGTTAAAGGTTTTCCTCTGGTGAAATATAAAGTGGGTAGAGCTACAGATTTATATGAATTTTTTCAAGAACAACCTGAAGATATTCTGATTGCTTCTTTGGAGGAGGAGGCAAATTTGTTACCTACATTTGCTCAACGTTCTATTTTGTTGGGTAGGGAATATGCTATTCCTTATCAGGTTGGTTATTATAGTCAGTTTCGCCAACGAACTATAGATTTAATTTTGGCTCAATATAGTTCAGATTTAATGGATGTGAAAAATTTTATTCAAAAGTATGGAGTTGATTTTTGGATGCTACATCGTGGTAGTTTTACGCCAGAATATGTTGAGGATAATAGTTGGTTAATGCAATATGAATCTGCACAGGATGCGGTTACTTTTTTGCAGTTAGGATATATTTCTGCTTTGGCAACGACTATACCTATTTGCACTGTTTTTCGGAATGATAGTTTATTTGTTTTGGATGCTAATTGTATTTTGGGGAAGGGAGTAGGGAGTAGGGAGTAGGGAGTAGGGAGTAGGGGTTTGGTCTCCAAACCCAAGAGTCTAGTAGTGAACTGTTTTATCTAAAATTATGCAATGGCAAATTTTTAAGGTACAACTTTCTCTTGCCACAATGGAAATTCATTTTCTGAAGCACCCCGGCAGAGGTGATGGATAGTGAAATTTTCTTTCTATTGCGTATAGAGCAATAATAAATTCATTTTCTGAAGCACTCAACCAGAGGTGATGGATAGTGAAATTTTCCTTCTATTGCGTATAAAGCAATAGTAAAATCATTTTATGAAGCACTCCGGCAGAGGTGATGGGTAGTGAAATTTTCCTTCTATTGCGTATAAAGCAATAGTAAAATCATTTTATGAATCACCCAGACAGAGGTGATGGGTAGTAGAATTTTCCTTCTATTGCGTATAGAGCAATGGTTAATTCATTTTATGAAGCACCCAGACAGAGGTGATGGGTAGTGAAATTTTCTTTCTATTGCGTATAAAGCAATAGTAAATTCATTTTATGAAGCACCCAGACAGAGGTGATGGGTAGTGAAATTTTCTTTCTATTGCGTATAAAGCAATAGTAAATTCATTTTATGAAGCACCCAGACAGAGGTGATGGGTAGTGAAATTTTCTTTCTATTGCGTATAAAGCAATAGTAAATTCATTTTATGAAGCACCCAGACAGAGGTGATGGGTAGTGAAATTTTCTTTCTATTGCGTATAAAGCAATAGTAAATTCATTTTATGAAGCACCCAGTCAGAGGTGATGGATAGTAAAATTTCCTAACCAAAGCGTAACGCACTAACCAAAATATTTGGAATAGAAATATTTGACACAGGTGGTGCGTTACATTTCATTTTCATGTCACGCAGTGTTTCATGTTGGCTATTACGTCGAAAACGCACCCTACTAAATATTCTCTACTTTAGATGAAACAGTCCACTACTAGGGAGCGTATTAGCGTATGATAATTCTCCATTAGGTTTCTGAGCAAATAGAATACCAGAGGTTCCTTGAGGACTAACAACAGATGTAAAAATTGTTAAGAGAGCGATAATACTTGCAAGCAAAACCTTTGCTATGCGACTTTGTATGATTTTCATTTCTAGCCCTTCCTTTACTGTGGTTAAATGTAAATGTGATAAGAATTAAAAATTTTTGATTAAATATCCTAATTACACCAGGCTTTCATTACTGAAATAATTTATATTTATTTAAGGATTTAGGTTGTATAGATGTAGGGATAGATTTAAGAAAATCTAGCAATGAAACATTCAAGAATGTTGTTGCTCTAAATATTCTCGAAACGGTTCCAAAATAATTCCTAAAATTTTATCAATTTCTTTGACGTAATATTCCCCTACATCAATACGGACAATTTTTTCTTCAAGTGTTAAAAACTTCCAATTTGTTCCGGTTGTAACTGCACCATAAATAACCTTAACTGGATTATCAGCTCGCTGATTAAAAAACTGCGCTCCTACCATACTAGCAACACATTGTCCTAACCCACGAATAATATTTTCATTTTTAGCTTCAACGATGGTAATAACTGGAGCAGTAATAAAATATTGTTCAGGGGAAAAACTGAGCAAAAAATCACAATATCCTTGTAATCCTAATTCTGCTTCTACATTAAATTCTGTTCCTGAAAAAAGACTGATTCGATAATTTAATTGCCGTCTCACATCAGCTAAAATTTGAGAAATTAATAGTTCTGAACGAGCTTTTTCTGTATTAATAGCAGTTGCTAATGGAATATATTCTCGTAAGATAGTTGTGAGAATTTCAGAAGGTTTAACTGGTTTAATTTGGGCGAATAAATCTTGATTTTCTTCTAAGGTTAATTCAAAATTTGTCTTGGCTATTTCCAATGTGAATTTACTGTAAGAAAGATTGCTCATATAGGACAAGTCAAAAGTCAAAAGTCAGAGTTCAGTAGGTTGGGTTTCACTGCCGTTCAACCCAACAAAACCTTACTAATGTTGGGTTTATCCTAACGGATAATCTCTGCTAACGGGATGTCGCGATTTTTTCTGAGGAGCTTCCGAGAATGAAAAAAAAATTGGTGATTTTCCACTCAATCGTCATAGATGGAAAGATTTGATGAGGGAAAAATCAGTATTCTTCAGGTAGCTTCAGAGAATGAAAATCTTGGTGGTATTGCTTCTGGGAAAAAATTCCTAAATAGTTCACCGCCTCTAAGCAAGGAAATTTGGTTGAATAAAAAGTCATGCGTATAGGCAAGCAACTCCATTCAAATTTGATGATATCAGAATTTTTGTGAGGATGCAACCGGAAATTCCTTTGAGTCGCGATTTTTTTCGGAGCTTCAGAGAATGAAAATCTTGGTGGTATTGCTTCTGGGAAAAAAATCCTGAATAGTTCATCGCCTTTGAGTAAGGAAAATTAATTGAATAAAAAGTCATGCGTATAGGCAAGCAACTCCATTTAAGCCTGCTAAATTTAGGAGAAGAAAGAATTAGAAAGTGGTGAGTGGATATCAAGATTTAGATGCACTTTTTGAGGATCTGGATAATAGTTAATTTACTATTATTGAATGACTGTATAATTTGCATAAATTATCTTTTCTTTTACGGGTTTAATCACCCACAGTCAAAGGGGGTGCTGAAAATTGTTTGGGGTTATTAAGATATTAAGGTGATCGGTCATTGACTATCCATAAGCAATTTTCCTTTCTGCCTTTCGGTCCGAATGCTGCACAAACACACTTCTGATTTCTGACAATTTGAATTCTTCTGCTGTAGCGATCGCTCCAACTAATTAGAGTATGACAAAGTAATCAGAAAATTATCATTACCTTCTATTCTACTTTCTTCAAGGGAGCGCAAAATTAATTTCAAAAACAAAACTAAATTGCGACCCTTTTGTATAATTTATACTAATTAAATTTATTTTTAATATTATTTATATTAATCAAAAACCCCTCATTTTTCGCTAATTATTACAAAATATTTCACGAACTTGCGTTATTTCAGCGATTTGTATCATACTCTGTACATTAAGATATAATGCCAATGTTATATTTAAATCTAAAAAAAGACCTTTTCAAGAGAGCTACAACCTTGTATTTACGTTAATTGCATCTCAAATCTGGTAATTTTCAGCAGAGTCAGATAACTTCAAAAAAACAAATTTTGAACAAGTATAAATGCTTAAGTAATTCTAGCTATTGACAAATAGTAGATAATTAACACGTAAATTCCAGACACTCAATATCGGCAGTCCTGCAACCGTAATGGTATTGATTGAACTTAAGACAAATTACCTAATGATGTTAGCTGTGATTACCTCAACCGTACGAAAAAAGCTGTAGAAAATCGATCTGAGCTTTTATCTTGATATTGGATTAACCAATATTGGCTGTACGGCACAGCTCACTATTCCCTCGGCAGTAAATGCCCCTGGGAATTTCTTATCTTATATCTGAAGACTACCATTAACGTCGGCATTAATTACTTTACCTGTTGCACTTCTGAATAAACCACGTTTGACTCGCTTGCCTACATAGTTTTCATGGCATATTGGTTTTTCTAGATCGATAGCAGATGTTTTACTGGTGTAACTTTCTTCCGTTTCAACAACTTTGATACCAACCAGTTGACATTTATAAGTTATCTGTTGAATTAGCTTAGAGTGTGGTATTTGGGTAAAGTTTTGATTGTTTTTTTTACCGATGTTTGCACCTTGTTTCCAGTTATTATTTTGGCCTATGACTACAGTACCAATATTATTTACGGAGATTACATAATTCATACCTTCAACAGCAACGCCAACAAAAGAAAAATATAGACTACCCTAGAATCATCCAAAGTAGCCATATATTAATAATTTAACGCCAAATTTTTCCTTCTGCCTTCTACCTTCTACCTTCTACCTTCTGCTATAACCCTAAATCAAAGCCGCCATCTTCACATCATTAGTTGCCAACAACTCCTGTAACTCATCAGAGTCTACAGTCTCCTTATCAACCAACATCTCGGCTAACTTATCCAAAATATGACGGTTACTTACTAATACTTCCTTCGCCCGACGATAAGCTTGTTCTACCAAATTGCGCACCTCATCATCAATAGCAGCAGCAGTTTCCTCAGAAAAATCACGCTCCGCCATAATATCCCTACCTAAGAACATATTACCATTCTGGCGACCAAGAGCAACTGGACCAAGGCGATCGCTCATGCCAAAGCGAGTCACCATTTGCCTTGCCACATTAGCAACCTGCTGTAAATCGTTAGAAGCACCAGTAGTCACCTCTTCATCACCAAAAATAATCTCCTCAGCCAGACGACCACCCAAAGCTACAGCCATCTGATTTTGTAGATAAGCACGAGAATACAAACCAGAGTCCATCCGGTCTTCGCTAGGAGTAAACCAAGTCAAACCACCAGCACGACCGCGAGGAATAATACTAATTTTCTGTACTGGGTCATAATCAGGCATCAACGCTCCGACCAAAGCATGACCAGCTTCGTGATATGCTACTAACTCCTTGCGCTTCTCGCTCATTACTCGGTCTTTCTTTTCTGGACCTGCTAATACCCGGTCAATAGCATCATTAACTTCATCCATAGAGATTTCAGTTAAGTTACGACGAGCTGCCAGAATAGCTCCTTCATTTAATAGATTAGACAAATCTGCTCCAGTAAATCCAGGAGTTCGACGAGCAATTTTTTCTAGGTCTACATCTTTAGAGAGACTCTTACCACGAGCATGAACATTGAGAATTTCGAGACGACCTGCATAGTCAGGACGGTCTACTACTACTTGACGGTCAAAACGACCTGGTCGGAGTAGGGCAGCATCTAGAACATCCGGACGGTTGGTAGCCGCAATAATAATGATACCTGTATTACCTTCAAAGCCATCCATTTCGGTGAGTAGTTGGTTGAGAGTTTGTTCTCTTTCATCATTACCACCACCTAAACCAGCACCCCGTTGACGACCCACCGCATCAATTTCATCTATAAATACGATACAGGGAGCGTTAGATTTTGCCTGTTCAAATAGGTCGCGGACGCGGGAAGCACCTACACCTACAAACATTTCTACAAATTCAGAACCGGAGATGGAGAAGAATGGTACTCCTGCTTCTCCAGCTACAGCTTTTGCTAATAGGGTTTTACCTGTTCCTGGAGGACCTACTAATAATACTCCTTTGGGAATTTTTGCGCCTACTGCTGTGAAGCGATCAGCATTTTTGAGGAAGTCTACTACTTCTGTTAGTTCTAGTTTGGCTTGTTCGATACCTGCTACATCGCCGAATGTGACTTGGGTTTGGGGTTCCATTTGGACTCTTGCTTTGGATTTACCAAAGTTCATAGCTTGGCTACCAGGTCCACTTTGGGCACGACGTAGTAGGAAAAATAGTCCCACTAATAATAGGACGGGGAAGAATAAACTACTTAATGCTCTAACCCAGAAACCTTCTTCGCTTTGGGGGAGTACGGAAATGTCTACGTTGTTTTTGGTGAGGATGTTTATTAGGTCTGGGTCGTTGGGTAGGTTAACGCGGACTATACTACCGTCGGCGACTTTGACTCGTGCTGCTGTACGGTCGGCGCTGATGCTTACTCTGTCTACGTTTTTGGTTTCTACCTGCTGAATAAATTGACTATATTTCCAGGTTTCGCTGGTTTGGGGTTGTTGATCGAAGAATGCTGTTGCTAAGGCGATGACTACTATTGCTAATAGGGCATATAGGCCAGCATTTCTCCACCTTTTATTATTCACTGGGGTTGCTCCTTCTTATCTTTTTATACTATTGGGACTATTTTTTGATCCAGGTATATTAACTTATGTTAACTGATTTCTAATATAATATCACAGTAGATTAAAGTCAAAAGTCAAAAATCAAAAGTCAAAAGTAAGAAATAAGAAGTAAATTATGGTGGTCAATAGAAGTCAATGATTCAATAAGTATTTATGCTTTATATTTAACTGATAATTTGACTCCTGATAAATGAAGGTGGCTTCTATAGTATAAATACCTAAGCAAGCTACGGATTTTATACTAATTTTCATGTTACAAATTGAAGTGCGGAATGTGGGTTATAAGGAAGGAAAGCTTGTGGGGAGCAGGGGAAAAGGGGGAAAGAGTATAGATTTTTGGCAATATTACTTAACTTAAGTTCTTAAAAGAATGTACTTTTCAATATGAGAACTCTAGATGATTGAGGAAAAAGCCTCTGGAACACTTACACATAACTTGTCTATTTTGTCAAGTTTAATGTTAATAAAGCTTTTATCTTAAATTAAAAGCGATAGCTGATAGCTGACGGCTGAATGCGTAGCATTCCGTAGAAAATGCTTACCGCAATTATGCAATGTCCGATTATCATCATATCAAATACTAATGCTCAAATAATATGACTAATTTGAACTATCTAGAAACTTCAGGATGGCTCAATTCATTAAAAGAAGGAAAATCTATAGATTATAATTATCATCCTCTTCCTTGGTATTCTTATCCTGCTATTGAATTTATTGAGGATAAGTTAAAGAGTGATTTTCGAGTATTTGAATATGGGAGCGGACAGTCAACTTTTTGGTACGCTGACCGAGTTAAGCAGGTGGTTTCTGTAGAACATAATCCTGATTATTTTGTCAATGTTTCAACTTATATTCCTCAAAATGTGAAGCTAGTTTTGAGGGAAGATAGGCAAAGATATGTTGAGGAAATTCAGAATTATGAGAATGGTGATTTTGATGTGATTATTATTGATGGAATTGAGCGAGTTAAATGTGCTGAAATATGTGGTGAAAAATTATCTAAAAATGGCTGGATAGTATTTGATAATTCGGATAGAGAGGAAAATGATAGGGGAGTAATTTTGCTTCATCATCAAGGATTTAAACGTATTGATTTTTATGGTTTAGTACCTAGTCAAAGATATAAAAGCTGTACTTCTATTTTTTTTCAAAGTGATGATTTTTTATCGGATTTAAAATTACCTAGTCAAAAGCAGTCTTGCTTGGGTATTTCTTTGGGTCAAGGTGAAGCAAGAGCTAAAAGAAAAAATAAAAATCTAGACAGTCAAAATCATCAGATTTTGGCTTATTACGAAGCTATTAAAAATCAACCTTATGCTGCTGAAGCTTATCAGGGATTAGGGGATTTTTATTATTCTAAAGGTCAAATTGAAAAATCTATTCGTTCTTATAACAAAGCAATAAAATTACAACCAAACTTGGCAATAGTTTATGCAAAACTAGGCAAAATTTATTCCCAAAAAGGTCAGCTATAACAGGCGATCGCTTACTATCAAGAAGTTATTACACTTGAACCAAAATCGGCAGGTATATATTGGAGTATTGGTGATATTTTACAGCAACAAGGTAGATTATTTGAGGCTAAGATTTATCAGCAAAAGGCATTAGAAATAAAACCAGATTTAATGAGAAAATCTTATGCTTTGAATCAGCTAGATCTTAAACTTGCTTCTTACTTAACTTGGGAAAATGGATTTTTTATTGAAGCTGGGGCGAATGATGGGATAAGTCAAAGTAATACTTTATATTTTGAGAAGTACAAAAATTGGCAAGGTGTTTTGATAGAAGCAATACCAGAGTTAGCAGAAAAATGTAGAATTAATCGCTCTAAGTCAGCGGTAGAAAATTATGCTTTGGTTCCTTTTAATTATGGTCAGGATTATATAAAAATGTACTATTGTAATCTTATGTCTTTTGTTGATGGAGCTATGAAGTCAGAGGAAGAAAAAAAGGTTCATTTAAAAGCGGGTTGTCAAGTTCAAAATATTAATCATAGTTATGAAATTAATGTACGAGTAAGGACACTAACTGCAATTCTTGATAAGTATGGAGTTGAAAATATAGATTTGTTTTCGTTGGATGTTGAAGGTTTTGAATTAGATGTGTTGCAAGGTATTGATTTTGATAAATACCAACCAAAGTTTATGTTGATAGAAGTACGTTATGGAGATAGAAAAGCAATTGATTCTTTTTTAAGACCATTATATGAACCTGTTACAGTATTATCTAATTCTATAAATCAGACTTTACCGGAAAGGTCTCATCAAGATATTTTATATAAAGCGACTTCATTAATGGATAATGGATAATGGATAATGGATAATGAATTTAATTTTTAAACCTTCTAGATCAACTATTTCTTTTAGATAATAAAAATATAAAAGTTTTCACTTTTTGTACAAAGATTCCCAAGCAAAATAATTATCAATTATCCATTGGTTAAGCATTCAGCGGTGAGGATTCAGCTTTATTACCTTTAAAGGAGGAAAAAGTAATTGAGATATTTCCCAGAATTAAAAGTTTCTCAGCATTCAGTACTCAGCACTCAGCTATCAGCTTTCTTACCTGATAAGCATTTAGCACTCAGCATTCAGCTATCAGTTTTTATTACTTTGAAAGGAGAAAAAAATCATGGAAATATTTTCCAGAATTAAAAGTTTCTCAGGATTCAGCACTCAGGTATCAGCTATCAACTTTTATTACTTTAGTAAGCATTTAGCACTCAGCAGTCAGCTATCAGCTTTTATTACTTTGAAAGGAGAAAAAATCATGGAAATATTTTCCAGAATTAAAAGTTTCTCAGGATTCAGCACTCAGGTATCAGCTATCAACTTTATTACCGAAAAATCTTGGTCTAAAGCCTCCTCTTTTAAGGAAAAAAAAAGAGAATTTCGTATTTAAAGCCTCCTGATTACAGAGGTACTGATAACTGATAACTGAAATGACTTTCTCCTTCTTAAACAAATCTTTAGTTTAAATTTATTTATCTGTAGACTTATCTACTTTCTTCCTTCTTCCTTCTTCCTTCTTGCCTCTTCCTTCTTCCTTCTTGCCTCTTTCCTATTAAACTAAAAATGACTCAATTTAAATTAACAACTCCTGTAGTCTTAATTATATTTAATCGACCAGATACAACGGCAAAAGTATTTGAGGCAATTCGTAAAGTAAAGCCTCTTCAATTATTTGTAATAGCTGATGCTCCTCGCCTCGATAGATATGGAGAAGTTGAGAGGTGTATGGCAGCAAGAAAGATAATCGATCAGGTTGATTGGAATTGTGAAGTTTTGACTAATTATTCTGAGAAAAATTTAGGTTGTAGAGAGCGTATTTATAATGGATTAAATTGGGTTTTTAGTTTGGTAGAATCAGCAATTATTTTGGAGGATGACTGTGTACCTCATTTAACTTTTTTTAGGTTTTGTGAAGAGTTATTAGAAAGATATCGAAATGATGAGAGGATTATGGCTATATCTGGAGATAATTTTCAGTTTGGTAATAATCCAATAGAGTCTAGTTATTATTTCTCTCGCTATCCCCATTGTTGGGGTTGGGCAACTTGGCGAAGAGCATGGAAAAATTATGATAATCAAATGCAATTATGGTCGAAGCTTAGAGGTAGTAAGTGGTTAGAAAATATTCTACAAAATAGTAGGGCAGTTCAATATTGGTCGGAGATTTTTCAGAAGAATTATCAAGGGTTTAATTCTTGGGCTTATGCTTGGACATTTGCCTGTTGGAATTATCATGGTTTAACTATTTTACCCAAGGTTAATTTAGTTTCTAATATTGGTTTTGGTCAAGGTGCTACTCACACTTCAAGTATTAATAAGTTTGCCAATATGTCTGTGGAGGAAATGATTTTTCCTCTGACTCATCCTCCCTCTATTATTCGTAATATTCCAGCAGACAATTTTACAGAAAAAACAATGTTTAGTGGTGGTTTACAAATTCAAAATGTTCATTGCAAAGTTTGTGGTTCAATATCTCACAAATTTGATAATGCTAAGGTTTTAAATAAATATAATGTTGACTATTTTCAATGTTCTAATTGTGGTTTTGTACAAACGGAAAATCCTTACTGGTTAGGGGAAGCTTATACAGAGGCAATTGCTAGTAGTGATGTGGGTTTGGTTTCTAGAAATCAAAATTTTTCTTTGATTACAGAAAATTTAATTCTCAACTTCTTTAATGCCAATGATAAATTCCTAGATTATGGGTGTGGGTATGGTTTATTTGTCCGGATGATGCGTGACTTAGGATTAGATTTTTATGGATATGATAAATATTGCCAAAATATTTTTTATCAAGGATGGGAAGGAGAAATAAATAGGGAACAAAAATATGAAATAGTCACAGCTTTTGAAGTATTTGAACATTTCATAAATCCTCTGGCAGAAATTGAGAAGATACTGCAACAAACTAGAAATATTTTATTTAGTACAAAGCTATTGCCACCTGATAATCCTCGTCCTAATGATTGGTGGTATTATGCTCTGGAAGAAGGTCAACACATTTCTATATTTAACAAAAAAGCATTATCTGTAATTGCTCAAAAGTTTAAACTTAATTTATGTTCGGATGGAGAATCTCTGCACTTATTAACAGAGAAAAGTTTATCAAATTCCGAGTTTCACAGCATATTTAGGATAGGTAGATATAAACCTGAGAAAAGGAAAGAATCTTTAACTGAGGTAGACTATGAAAAAGTGACAGAAAAGAAACTAAAAAATCAGCAGCAGTTAACTGAGTTAGACTCTGAAAATATTGCCGAAAGAAAATCGAAAAATTGGCAGCTATTAGATTTCAAGGTTCTTATTGATGGTGTATTTTTCCAAATAAATAATACAGGTATTGCCCGTGTCTGGAAGTCTTTGTTGGAAGTATGGTCAAAAGATAGTTTTGCTAAAAATATTTTAGTGCTTGACAGAGCAAAAACTGCACCTAAAATTCCCGGCATAAAATATCGTGTTATCCCTGGATATAATTACGGCAGAATAGATGCAGACCGTCAAATTTTGCAGCAAATATGTGATGAAGAAAATGCTGATATTTTCATTTCTACTTATTACACAACACCTATCTTAACGCCATCTATATTTATGGCTTATGATATGATTCCAGAAGTTTTAGCTAAAAATCTTGATAACCCTTCATGGCAAGAAAAACATCGTAGTATTAAACAGGCAATTTCTTATATTTCAATTTCAGAAAATACAGCTCGTGATTTAGTAAAATATTTTCCTCAAATATCTGCCAATTCTGTCAAGGTTGCTCATTGTGGAATTGAACCTAAATTTTCTAGAGCTACTCCTCAAAAAGTTGCTAATTTTAAACAAAAATATCAGATTAATCGACCATACTTTTTGATAGTAGGTGAGAGAATAGGTTGGCTAGGTTATAAAAATACTATGTTATTCTTTCAAGCTTTTGCTAAATTCAAAAAATCCGCAGAATTTGAGATTGTTTGTATAGGGGGAAATAGAAAAGTAGAGCCAGAATTAAGCAAATATATTTCCGGTAGTAAAATTAATTTATTACAACTGAGTGACCAAGAATTAAAATCGGCTTACTCTGGAGCGATCGCTTTAGTTTATCCATCAAAATATGAAGGTTTTGGACTGCCTATTTTAGAAGCAATGGCTTGTGGTTGTCCAGTTATTACTTGTAAAAATGCTTCAATTCCAGAAGTGGCAGGAAGATCAGCTTTATATATTAATGATAATGATGTTAATGGATTGGTAAATGCTTTGGGTGAAGTGCAAAAATCAGAAGTTCGGCAACAATTAATAACTGCTGGTTTAGCACAAGCTCAAAAGTTTTCTTGGTCTCAAATGGCTAAGATTATGACTGATGTATTTATCCAGACTTTTAATCAGATTAAAGTCAATAAATTATCTACTATAGAAGAGCAGAAAAATTTAGACAAAACTCAATTTCAAATAAATCACGGGCAGTTAGAAATACAACGCTATTTTAGGAAGGTTAATTCTTTAGATGAAGCTATGTTTGAGCGAGTGTTAGCTTACAAAGGAACAGATACAGTTTCCCCAGAAGAAAAAAAGCAAGTTAGGAAAGAGTTAATGGAAATTTGGGTGCCACAAATTCTGGAAGGTATCCCTGTTAAACCAGAGTGGAAAGTATTAGAAATCGGTTGTGGTGTTGGTCATCTTATTAAGTATTTGCGAGAAAAATTTGCACGGGTAGATGGTGTAGATATTTCGGAAAATATGATTCAGTTTGCCCGACAATATTTAGCTGATGGGAAACAAAATGGAGAGCTATATATTAATAATGGCGATGATTTGCAACAGTTAGCTGATGAAAATTACGACTTTGTTTTTTCGACGATAGTTTTTCAGCACATCCGTTCTATTTCTATTGTCAAAAGTTATTTCCGAGAAATATTTCGGGTTTTGAAACCGGGAGGATATTTGAGAATTAAAGTACATGACCACAGCGCTGAAAGTTTAGGAAATTTTGATGAGGAAGGGGCAAAAGATCAACAATATTATTTTTCTGGCAATGCTTATACTGAAGAAAAATTAAAAGATTTATTAATGGCAGCGGGGTTTAATTTAGTTTCTTTAAAATCTGCTAAACCTTGGATTTGGGCAACGGTAAGGCGAGAACAAAAAGCAGAAGTTGGTGTAGAAAAAATTCCTCAAATAGCTACTCTCAAAAATAATCAAATGGGTATTGAATATCCAGAAATTAATCCATTGCCAGATAATAACCATCGACCGTTTTGGTCTGTGATGATTCCTACTTATAAAAAGGTCAAATATTTAGAGCAAACTCTCAAGAGTGTATTGCAACAAGCTCCTGCTCCAGAAGAAATGCAGATAGAAGTTGTAAATGATTGTTCAGACCATAAAATTCAAGCTGAAATAGAAGCAATTGTCCGAAAGGTAGGGGGAGAAAGAGTTAATTTTTATCGACATTTTCCACAAGATATTGGTCAAGCTCCGATTTTTAATGTCTGTCTACAAAGAGCAAAAGGATACTGGATTCATCTACTCCATGATGATGATTTTGTATTGCCTGGTTTTTATGAAAAATTACGCCAAGGAATTGAAAAAAATCCAACAGTAGGAGCAGCATTTTGTCGCCACTATTATATAGATGAATATGACCAGAAAAAGTATTTGTCTGTGTTGGAAAGAAAAACTCCAGGTATTATAGAAAATTTCTTAGAAAAAATTACTATTGAACAACGAATTCAGGTAGTGGGGATGGTAGTAAAACGTAAGGTTTATGAAAATTTAGGAGGTTTTTGTTCCCAGGCAGATTCGGCGGCTGATTGGGAAATTTGGAAGCGAATAACTGCTTTTTATCCTATTTGGTTTGAACCGGAAATTTTGGCTTGTTTCCGTTTACATTCCTCCTCGGAAACTTCCCGCTTAATGCAGTCTGGCGGTAATATAGAAAATGCTCGGAAAGCTATAGAAATTACTCAAACTTATTTACCAACAAAAATGGCAGAAAATTTATCTAATCAAGCTAGGGAACATTATGCAATTGAAGCAATAAAAATGGCTGCTTCTATGTTGAAAGGAGGAAATACTAATGGAGCGATCGCTCAAATTCGTGAAGGTCTTAAATGTAGTCAATCTCCTTCTGTAGTTAATTTACTTATCTCTGTTTTGGTCAGTGGGGAAACAGATTTAATTAAGACACCAAATCAGTCAGTCAATTCTCCAAAACCTCAGTCTATAGAACAACAAAAAGTTGTTCCTACTGTTAAAACTAATTTATTACCATCTCTGACAGAAATAAATCAGAATATTCAGCTTTATCAGCAAAACCAGTTGGATGAATCAGCATTAGTTAGATTGCAAGAAATCAGAAAAAAAATTGCAGAATACTGGCTGAATATTCAAACTTCGGAAGAACTCAAAAATATTTACTTGGGAGAATTTGGTCAAGCACATAAAGCATTATTAGCAAGTGGTATTAAAGACGAAACTTTAACTGAAATAGAACAAATATTTGTAGACAAAATAAAAGCTAATATTGCCAAAGGATTTAACCAACCTTTAGCCATTCAATATTTATTGGCAGGAATGCTTTATCAAAGAGCAGATCGACTAGAAATTAAATACGAAAAAGCTCCCATTCCTAACTGGTTTGCTACAGATTATTTAAAATTTATGTTTGCCTCTCCCCAACTTTTTCAAGAAATAGGAGAAGCAGATAATTATCATCATTTTCTAGCAGGATGGTTGAATTATGTACATAATAATATATCCACAAATCCAGACTCAGAATTATGGCAAGCGATCGCCTGGTTTTTTGTGCAAAATTCTAATTGGATTCCTCTATATTTTACTACTACGCCCAATTTAAAAAATCTCTACATCAAGCGTGCAGAAATTATAGAATTTGCTCTACAAAATCGTGGGTTAGAGTTAGATTATCAGATGAACGACCGCCCATTTAACCGCCAAAAAATTCGCTTAGGAATTCTCAAAGATCATTATTCTCCCCAAACAGAAACATATTCCTTACTCCCAGTATTTGAACATTTAGACCGGAGTAAATTTGAGATATTTCTTTATGCAGTAAAATCTAACGCACATCCCTTAGAAAAATATTGCCAAACTCACGCAGATAAATTTCTACAACTACCAGAAGAATTGAAAAATCAAGCACAAATTATTCGCAACGACGACCTTGATATTCTATTTATTGGCTCTAATATTACTGCTACTATCAAAAATTCTACCTTGCTGGCAATACACAAACTGGCCAGAATACAAATTACATCCATCAATTCTCCCACTACCACCGGGATGCACTCCATAGACTACTATATCTCCGGTAAAATTACTGCACCAACAGATACAACCCAAGAACATTACACAGAAAAACTGGCCAACCTAGAAGGTTCCGGACTATGTTTCCGATACGCGATCGCCGACCCTCCCTCAGGAGTAAAACCAATTCGCTCTAGTTGGGGGGCAACCGACCAAACCACCATATTTATTTCTGGGGCTAATTTCTACAAAATTATACCGGAGATGCGGGATACTTGGGCCAAAATCCTAGCAAAAGTGCCCAATTCCATTTTAGTCTTGTATCCTTTTAATCCTAACTGGACTAATTCTTATCGATTTGCCCCTTTTATCAAACAGATGCGGTCTGTTTTGAAACGTCATGGTATCGACAGTAAGCGCTTGGTCGTAATTAAAGCATTACCAAGTCAAGCAGATATCAAAGAATGTTTGAAATTAGCGGATATTTATTTAGACTCTTTCCCTTACGGTGGTGCAACCTCTCTGGTCGATCCACTCATGGTCGGAGTTCCACCAGTAGTTGTTGAAGGAAATGCTTTAAGGTTTCGACAAGCATCAGCATTACTGAGAGAGATAAAGATGGACGATCTTATTGCTGATGGGGAAGAGAGTTATATTAATTTAGTAGTGAAACTAGCAACTAATCCTCAGTTACGTCAACAAAAGCGGCAAGAAATTCTGGAAAAAATTGAGCAAAACCCTTCATTTTTAGACAGTCTTAGTTACTCTACACAGATAGGTAAATTATTTCAAGAATTATTCCAAGAATGGCAAAATATTCACGCGCCAAAAACTATAGAATCTACAGATAAAAATTCTTTAACTTCTGAATTTATCAATCGTTTGATTGGTTGTGTGAATCTCTACGAAATCGATCCTACTGACCAATCTTTAATAGAAGAATTACGTCAAATTCGTAAACAAATAGCTGATTTTTGGTTAGCTGTAGCTCCCAAAGAATTAGAAACTACTTATCAAGGCAAAATTAGACAAGCATATCAAGCTTTATTAAAAAGTGGAATTCAAAACGAACCTCAAACCGAAGATGAACAGAAATTTCTCAAAGAATTAGCTGAGACAAGTATGGGTTTAACTAATCCAAAAGCTATCAATACATTTTTAGGGGCAATGTTATATTTTCCTCCAAGCAAAATGTTAGTCAGAGATGCTAAAAATCGTTTACCTCAGTGGTTGATAGAAGATTATAAACAGATATTTGAAAGTCGAGAAGTTGCCCATAAGTTGGAAAAAGCTTTTAAATCTAAATCGCCTCATCTATCAGAAAATTATTCAGTCACAACTGCTGAAGTTAGACCAGAAAAAAATGTAGTTTTAACAGCAAATCAAACAAATAATTTAGACATTTCACAGCAAAAATTTATCAATCAATTATTGGGAAGTGTGAATCTTTACTATATCGATCCATCTGATGAATCTGTGGTTCAAGAGTTGCGTCAAATCAGAAAACAAATGGCTGATTTTTGGATAAATTTAGAAGTGCAAAAACTAGAAACTTTTTACTTGGGTGAAATGGGTAAAGGTTATCAAGCATTACTCAGTAGCAAAATTCAAAATGAATCTTTAATAGAAAGCGAACAAGAATTTTTACGACAGTTAGCTGCTCAACTTTCTCAAGGAATAGAAGCGCCGAAAGCTATAAATTATTTATTAGCAGCAATGTTATATTGTCGTTCTGAACAATTACGAATCGAAGATATAACTAAATTGCCTCATTGGTTACTAGAAGATTATCAAAAATTTGTAGGAAATAGTTGAATAAGGGAGTAGGGGAGTAGGGGAGCGGAGGAGTAGGGGAGTGGGGAAGTACGGGAGAAGTAAATATAAGAGAATAATTAATATTAACTAGCTAATAATTATCAAAAATGTCATTGCCCCTGTATTAATTACTTAGGGTTTGCTGAAAAAGTCTTTTTTAAAGAGTAGGGGAGCGGGGGAGTAGGGGATAATTTTTTTGCCCAACTCTTGCTAAAAATGCTAACTTTTTGAGCATGAAGAGCTGAAAACCATGTACTTTTTCAATACCTAAAAAGGCTAAAACCTTTATCTGGTAATTATTTAAGATTTAATCAGCAAACCCTACTTAATAATTGAAGTTTTACCTCACACAAGCATTCTTTTTTACCGATAAATTGTGGTCTAAAGTCTCCCCTTTTAAGGGGATAAAAAAAAGAGAATTGCGTATTTTCTTGCTTCCTTATTCCAGAGGTACTGTTAACGTTTGCGTAGCATTCCGATAGGAAAGTTCCTCCGATAGGAGGCTAACTGGTAACTGATAACTGATAACTGATAACTGATAACTGAAATGACCCTTGGTATAACTCCCTATTCAAGCAAAAATTCAATATCATAAGGAACTCCAACAATTTAAAATCCAGGCATTCAAAATTCCTAAATCATTTCGTAAATATGCAATGCCAGAAAAAAATTTGATACTACTGTAATTCAAAAAAACCTAATTTTATTAATCATGGTTTTTCACTCAAATTATGATAATATAATCACTTAAAAGTAACTTAGTTATCAAAAAACAATTTCTTCAGGAAAATTAACCATGAGTGAATATACTGGCATTACTGATTATTACGATCTTTTAATGACCCAAGGTTATTATGACTATGAAGGAATGGCTATTGCAGTCAATTCTTTCATCAAAGATGGTCACAAAAAAATACTTGAATTAGGTGTAGGAACAGGACTATTAGCAGAAAAATTAAAAGTACTTGCTCCTGAAGCTGAATTTACAGGAGTAGATATTACCTCATCAATGCTCGATATTGCCAGAAAAAGATTGGGAGAATAGGGAAAATTAATAGAAGCAGATGTCTATATTATGGACCTCGAAGAAACCTTTGATATTGCTGTTTCTAGTGGAGGGGTTTGGGTAATAAACCAACGAGGAGATAAGAGTGATCTAGGAAATCATACAAATGAGATTCCTCAAGATATTAAGGGACTAACTAATGTTGCTAAACACCTGTGTCAAGAAGGGTTATTACTGTTGAGTATTCAGGGAGAACATAAAAATTATCAAAAAAATCTCCCGACAGGAATTGTTTATTCTCAGGAGATAGAAAAAATTGGGGAAAATGATGAAATTGAATCCATTGAGAAAAGTTATTTCTTTAAGAAAGACGGAGAAATATTAGCTCAACAAAAACTTAATTTGAATTACATTAAGCAATGGAAAAAAGAAGAAATTATGGAACAAGCTGGATTTAGTTTTGTTAGTATCCATGAAAGCCAAAAGTTTCATGTTTATTGTAAAAAATGAAACAGATAATCATTAAATTTTAGGCAGTAGGAAATAGGGAGTAGGGAATAGGGATAAAACTCATAAGGTATGGAACTATTAGAGTAGCTCTTGAGATTACAGAACTGCCAAAAAAAATCCTTAACTGAACTGTATTGATTTATACCTAAGCGGTCTAAATTTTCAATTTGGATGTCCAAAATATGCTATTGTAATTTTTGGCATTATGAAATACCTGAATCATATCAACACTATAGTCATTTAACTTTAGATTGAGACAAAGCTTTCTTGCTATGAGGGAGTTTCAGACGAAAAAACGTCTCATTTTTAAGTTAAACTACTATAATTTCAGAACGTAGATAAACAACCAAAAGTTGGAAGTAAAACTTCTGAGTTTATTGAGGATGAATTAGCTAAAAATCAGGTTGCAAATAATCATCATTAGAGAGGATATGACATGGAAATTTATATGACATCTAACTACTCATTCAACACAATTGGAGCAAAACCTTCTCTCGAACCTGCTGGTGATTTAGTAACAAAAGCAATCGAATCTATCCAAGACTATTCACAGGTAAGACTTGCAGATTACGGCATTGTAGATGGATCGCCTAATTCCCAATAATGTCATCCTTTTATTTCAACCTCCTTACACTCCTTATTTCAACCTCCTTACACTCCACAAGTCAATCCCATTGAAAGATTGTGGAAAGAAATTCAAAAAAAATTCAAGTGGGAACTGTTTGAAAATCTCGATATTTTCAGAAAGCGATTATCTAAAATCTTACTAGAATTAACCCCAAAAACTATTATATCTGTGACCGGATGGGACTTGATTTTAGAAGCTTTATCTGATGCTTTATTTGTAGCATAATTTTTTGTATTTCATATTAATTATACTTTAGGTATAGTGGAATGCCAAATTATATCAAGTCCGGTTAAACAGTTATAGAATGGTTAACTCAGGAGGAGTCAGGAGTCAGGAGTCAGGAGTCAGGAGGAAAGAGAATTACAAAGATAAGCGTAGTTATGACGATTGGAGAATTTTTTTATGTGCAATTAACCGGATTTGATATTATCTGCAAAAACTCTATAAATGTAGCGTCCACAGTAACGGACTACACATTATTTACACGTTTAATGTCGCGGAGCGAAAGGCAAATTGACGACCTACAGCAGGTAAGGACTGCTACAAATGCCTAGTGACTTCTCAATCCCGTGAGTCCATATAAACAGCAATAATCTCACGAACCTCTACTTCCATTGCTAACCAGACCTACTGCTTATTACCTTATTTAACCACTCTATTAAATAATTATAAAAAATTTCTAAAACCAATCTTCTTGGTCGTTATTGTGTTTTTTATAAACCTGACCTTTGCGATGAATTTCACGAGTTTTTTCATAGAGCTTTTCTTCAGTTAGTTCCCACTTTGCCAATACTTTATCTAAGTCTTCCTGAATATCTTTTGCCCCAGGAAAACCTCGATAACGAATTTTTAGTCTTGCTAATTCTGCTAAGTTATAGGCAGTATCTTTTTCTGCTAATAGGGTGTTAACTATTAGTCTATCTTTATGATATTGGGGATGCTGTTGTTCTTCTGATTTCATAAAAATAAGGAAGAAGGAAGAAAGAAAAAGGAAATAAGGAACTAAGAGTTAAAGTAATTTCGCAAAACTACTTTTTTCTGACTAAGGAAGGAAGAAGGAAGAAAGAAAAAAGGTTGAAGCAAATGAGAAATTGAGATATAGTAATTCTAAATAGGTTGTAAAATTTCATCATTTTCTTTGTGGGTTTAATACCCCACCGTCTACACGGTGTTCAAAATTACATGGGGATTCTAACCCCAAGTAATTTTCCTCCTGTCTCCTGTCTCCTGTATTCCCCTCCTGGGAGGGGTTGGGGGTGGGTTGTCTCCTGTCTCCTGTCTCCTTCTTCAACAGTTTTTTTTGACGAATCATTTCATATTGCTATAGATAAAAAATTACTGCCGAACTACCCTATCTTAAGCCTAGCAGTAATTTTTAATTATTAATTGCTGATAACTGATAACTGATTTAACTCTCTATATTATTCCACTTTTGAAAATGACTATCTTGATGATTATTTTGAGTATTATTAACTAAACTAGGCTGAAGTTCTAAAGCTTTTTCTTGAAAAAAAAATGCTTCGTAAAATCTGCCCTCTTGCTCCAAAACTTTGCCTAAATTCCAATAAGCTTCTGCTAGATCGGGTTTCATTTTAATTGCTTTTCTATAATTAATCATTGCTGCATCAATTTGCCCTTTTTTATAAAACATACTCGCCAAATTGACAATCGCTTCAATAAAATTTGGATTGATTTTTATTGCCAATGAATAAGCACGAAGAGCAGCATCTATTTTATTTTGTGCTTGTAGGATGTTTCCCAAAGTTTTGTAGACTGGAGCAAAATTTGCTTGTTCTTTTAATACTTTCTGACAAACAGCGATCGCTTCAGTAAAATTTCCCTGATTATAATAAATCTCAGCTAACTTATTAATAGTATCAACATCATCTTGTTCATATTTCCATAACTCTGAATAATCATTTTTTACTTGACTTAATTCAGTATAATTTTGAGATTTATTATTTTGTTGAAAAGTTTTTTTATCTTGTAAATTTTGATTCATCTTCTAAAAGCTACTGATCTCAACTAATTTTTCCCCTTTATTTCTTCCTCCTTCCTCTTCCTTCTCCCTTCTCCCTTCCTGATAAGAAATAAACATGAGCGCTCACAACTCGCCAACCAACAGAAGTACACATCCAAGTTTGACTTTGCCTACCCATTTTTCCAGTTTTTTGACGCTGAAATTCAGTATTTGCTGTAGCAAAATCTTGACCATAAGTTGTAATAACAATATTCATTAATACTCACTCTAAATTAACTTTTCCACGCGCTTTTCTAAAAGCTGATATTGCCTCATATCCATAGAGATTTTCATTTACTCCATAACGCATAGTCTGGGGAATATGCCAAAATAATTCATCTAAAACTCGCATTCCGCACGTCAAATTGTAACATTAAAAGTAGTATAAAAATCGGAGGATCGATCAGTATTTATACTATATAGATCCTATTCATTGACCTTTCTCAAAGTCAAATTCTCAGGAAAATATTAAGTATAAATACTTAATTATTTACTCCTATTAACCACTATTTTTTTCTCCTGACTCGGTCTTCCTGACTCGGTCTTCCTGATTTTTATACTACATGTTGAAGTACGGAATGTGGGCTAAAACATTCACATTATTACTAATCAAAGCAACTTCATATTGCTCAAATCCTCCTGTTACCTCTGCCACGACATCTGGAATATTAATCTCCATTTTAATTATTCTCCTAATCACAGTATTCTAAAAAATTTTCTGGAACTATTTTCAATTCTCCAGACTTAAATCTATCTATCGAAACCCAAAGTGCCGTTTTTTTTCGTTCCTTCTCCCAAAAAGTTAACTCCTCTATTTGATAAAACTTTGGGTCAGCAAAATCACATTTATATAATTGAATTAACTCATGTCTTTCCTCTCCATTAAACATAAAAATATTTTCCATACATCCCAAATATTTAATATTAGTCAACTCAGCTTCAATCTCCTCTTGAAACTCTCTCTGTAAAGCATCACGACTATACTCTCCAAAATCAACGCCCCCACCCATAACTCGATAGAAACTTTCCTGTTTTATAGAGTCATAACCTTGAGAAATAAACAAGTGATCGTCATCTCTAATTAAACCCAAAGCTAAGACCCTTATTTGATTCTTCTTACTCATAATTTTCTCACATAAATATCAAAGTTAATTGGGAAATACAAGTCAATTCAGTTATCAGTTAGCCGTTAACATTTAACAGTACCTCCTACTTCATTAGGGGGCTTGAAATACTGAATTTTCTTTCTCTTGGTCGATTGGATATGGCGAGGAAACCCGCTCTTGACAGAGCCGCTCCGTAACGCCATCCAGCTCCGAATATCGACCGCTTTTTATCCCCTTAAAAGGGGAAGGTTGAAACCTAATTTTTTTGTCAGTAAAAAAAGCTTAATCAGGTTTAATTTTTACAATATAGAAAAAAAATAAATTAAGTAGGTAGGCACAAAAAAAATTAAGTATGTAACAAAAAGTAAAGTAGTTTATAAGCCTTTTCCCTTCTGCCTGCTGCCTTCCTCTAGCGATAAATTTTAACGCCTACCTACTGACAATCAATTATCATCAGAAAAACCCATTTCATAGTTATTTTCTGGCACAGGCCAATCCTCATTTTGCCCCCCAATAATAAGTTTTTCTATTTTGACAAACTCCTCACTTAATCGTTGAAAACTGTTAGTCAAAATATCTATTGCTAAAGCATCGCTAGTTCCCAAATCAAACCAACAACGACCCCAAAATCCTTGATATTCTACTTCTCCCATATTGTGCATAACAGCCATCATACTTTGACCTGCAACTTCCTGACTATATTCCATATAACTAACCTCTATTCCTGCATCTTGAACCTGTAGATTTTCTGCATTAAAGCCACCCAGTTTTCCTAATAAAAACCAGGAATCAAATAGTTCCTCTATGTAATGCTTTTCTGCCGTTGAAGGAACAGTGCTAAACTCTAACCAAATCCACACATCAAAAGGATTAAATTCGCGAAATTGTATTTCCATAAATGTTTGTCATACCTGATTTTATTTAGAGTAATTATAACGATTTATCAATATAGTAATCTGGGTATAAATAATCAAAAATTACCAGGATAAAAAAACTATGAATCCTTACATCTGTTCTCTCATTCCCAGATATTTTATCCACCACT
The DNA here is from genome assembly GCF_003838195.1 of Okeania hirsuta. Lineage (GTDB taxonomy): Bacteria > Cyanobacteriota > Cyanobacteriia > Cyanobacteriales > Microcoleaceae > Okeania > Okeania hirsuta. The sequence continues at coordinate 17,488 of NZ_RCBY01000028.1, read as the reverse complement.
ACCCCAAGAATTGTTATAGAAAAAAATATAATTTAGTTGAAAATTTATACTTTTGAATTAACAATTTAACTAGCTTTTAGCGTTTCCGTACCGGAATGCTCCACTACTGCTGAGTGCTGATTACTAATTGCTAAATGCTACTTTAAAGCAGTGGTAATTCTGTTGGTCCCCATGTACCTAAACCATCCCTAATAGCATCTCGCATTGGGTCACAAGGTCGTTTACCATCATCTATATTATTAATATTTTTACACTGTTCAAAAAATACTTGTGCTACCAAACGTCTTGGCATTTTATCTGAATTTTCCAAAGCCATATCAAAGTTTTCCCTAGCTTTTTTTCTCATTGATAAATCATTATCTTTATCTCTAGCTTGAGCAACTAGAATTTGTGCTTTTAGATAATGTACTTCAGGATTATCTGGAACTTCTAACAAAACTTTATCCACATATTCCAAAGCTTTTTCAAGCTTGTCTAAATCTCGATAAGCTACTGCCACTCCTCGATAAGCTAAATGATGAGGATAAGCTTTATCTTGCAATGTTTTTATTGCCTTTTCCGGGTCAGAAAATGGTAAATTAACAGCCAACATTAAATCCATATATCCTTTGAGCAAATTTAACTCTGGATCTGATGAATTTATTCTCTCTGCTGTTTCAAAATGACTCAAGGCTTTCCGAAGTTTCTCCAGAGCTTTTGGAGCGCCTTTTAATGTACCTTCAGTAGATATAATATAAGCACCTTCTAAAAATTGACCAGTTGCAGCATAAATATTACCGCGAACTGGATTAATTGTAATTAAATTTTCTGCTACTTCAGTAGTTTTCTGGGCATACAATTTTAACGATTCCCAATTTTCATCTAAGTAATGTAAGGAAGATATCATTGCATAAACAAGTGGCTCACTTATCTCTTCTGATTCAGCTATTTTAAGATAATCTTTTGCTTGTTTATAATCTCCTTCCTCAAACATCGCTTTAAAAGCTGCTTCAGTTTTTTCTCCTATTTCAATAGGATTTTTTTTGCGAAATGGGTCTCCAATTGCTGGATTTACTAATAGATTTAAACCGATGAAAGTTGCGCTATAAAAAACTGAAATTTGTTTCAATACTGATTTTTTTTGACACCAATTAAATAATATTTTTAGCATAAATTATTTTGAGACTAAAATTTTTTTGTAGACTTTGTAATTTTTTGTGTTAGACCTTAACTTATATTATAAGTAAGTAGAAGTTAAATTAAAATTTTTGGTCATATTTTAACCTTTTAATTATGATATGGGTTTAATGTTGACCTTTTCAGCAAAATCAAGGATAATAAATAGATTAAGCATAATCATCTGAAACTTTTTTAAACTTAAAATATTATAGAATAGATAAAAACAATGCTAGAAAAACTCATCAAGTATTTTGTTTATGAAACAAAAGGACATATTACAAAAACACAGCTAGTTAAGTTCTTATATCTTGCGGATCTTTACTCCGTAAAGTGGACAGGAAAACAACTAACTAAATTAGATTGGTATTTTTATAACCACGGCCCGTGGCACGAAGATATAGATATGGCTCTAGAGCGCATGAATAGTAAAGAGATTTGTCAAGAATCAGAAGGACAGGTAAAATTTATTAAACCTGGTGCTGAAGCAGGAAAAACAGAGGATTTAAAGTTACCTAAAAGTCTAATGTTAATACTAGATAATATTAGGAGAGAATGGGCAGGTTCAGATAAACTCGATCAATTACTAAAATATGTTTATGAAACTGCTCCAATGGTAGCGGTGAAAGGTACTCATAAACCCGAAGAAAAAGTTAAACTTAACTTGCAAAAAGAAAGAGAAAAGCTAAATGAGGAGTTAGGGGTTTAGAGTGGTTGAACAAAAAAACCAAAAACCTAGAAAAGGTTGGATTTATTTTATTAATCCCCAAAAAGTTTATTTGACTTGCAAATCAAACCATGCTTATTTATATAATATAGAACCTCTAGATTATGTTGAATGCCAGCACTCATCTTGCACACAGAAAGTTAATCCTAGCAGAGTTTTAAGAGGTGAACATCCCTATATTGTTTTGACAAGTAACAAATTTTCAGATGAGTCTGGGTATATAGAAACTTTTAATGCTATTCCTTTAACTTCTCAAGAGACATATAAAGGTCTACCAACAACTTATCCAATTAACCCAACCACTAAAAATTGTCTAGACAAACAATCTTTTGCTCTTGTTCATCAGATATGTACTATTGATGCTAATCACTTTAAGAACTCAGAAGGAAAATGGAAAGAGCGAATTGGACAACTAGACAAATCAGATAGAGAAGCCATTGGAAAACGTCTAAAATACCTTTTTGATTTAGAACCAGATGATTGGTTTACTAAAAATGCTTCTCTTGAACGTTTGAGAGAAATAATGTACAAAATACCAGAAGATGAAAGAGACTCGATTTTAGGGGAATTGATAGATGAATTTAGTTCCTAATTACCGTTAAAATATATAAATGCTATATCTCAAAAACCTACACTATCATCCAGCAGCTAGTACCACCCCTATTCTCAAAAATATAAATCTGGAGCTAGCACCTCAACAAATGGGACTAATTATCGGTCGTAGCGGTTCCGGCAAAACTACATTACTAGAAATATTAGCTGGTTTAGCTGAATGTTCCAAAGGAGAAATTTGCTGGCGAGACCAAAAATTAACCTCCGAACACCTACAACAACTCGGTGGTTTAGTATTTCAATTTCCAGAGAGACATTTTTGCGGTGCTACTATTCTCGAAGAATTACGATTAGGCCATCCAGAGATACGGCCAGAACAAATATCTTCTGCTCTGGAAGAAGTAGGACTTCAGGACCTATTATTAAGTACATCACCTCATGCTTTAAGTGGAGGTCAGCAACGTCGCCTCGCTTTAGCAGTACAACTAATTAGGCAACCTCATCTATTAATGTTAGACGAACCAACTGCAGGATTAGATTGGTCAATGCGAAAACAACTTGTAAATTTATTGGCTAAATTGAAAAATCATTGGAGTTTATTGGTTGTCACCCATGATGCTAGTGACCTTTTACCCATAGCAGATAAATGTTGGACTTTAAATAAGGGAAACTTGGAATGTAGAATTTAGAATTCAGAATTTAGAATTGGGAATTGAGAATTCAGAATTTAGAATTGGGAATTGAGAATTTATAAGTTAATTGAGCTGGTTTTTTATTATATAGATGTCTCCTGAAATTTAGATAAAAGCGATAAAGAGGCGATCGCTACAATAATTTAGAATTTAGAATTCATAATTTAGAATTCAGAAGTTAATGGAGCTAGTCTTTTTTTATTTATAGATATCTACTGAAACTTAGAGAAAATTTAAAAGTGATAAAGAGGCGATCGCTCACTCAAAACAGTCAAAAATCACTCCTATATAATAGTATTTATTATTACTTTTCCTCAGTTTCCATGCCTTGAATTAAATCTGATTCTTTAATAATATAAGATTTAAGTTTTCCTCTCTCAGAAGCGCTTTTTTCATGTGGATAAATATCAATTGTCAAAAAGAAGATTGTCTTGTTATTGTGAACTACACAAGGTACTAATTGATTATTTTGAGCCACCTCAAACTTTAAATCTCCTTCACATATTTTGAATATTATCAAATAGCCAAAAGGTTGATGATTGTAATCAAGAGTATATTGATAAATTTGTCTGAAACCTTTCAACAAATAAGATATATTTCTGCTATCTCCATCAAATATTTTCGCATCAGCTATTAAAGGATGATCGGAACTTTGAGCTAATACTAAGTCAGCTTTTCCAGAAATTGACCAGGGTTCTATTGAAAACTCTATTCCTTGCTCAAATAAATATTCGTACAAATTTAAACAAAGATTTTTCTCTCCTTTTTTAGTGTCTTCTTTATAGAGGTTCTCTAAGTTTTTTCTTTGGAAACATTCAGAACGATGTTTATAACGAACTAGAAAATATGAAATTACTATGTTTTCTTCTAAAGATTCATCAATATATTCGTATACTGGTCTAACAACATTTGAGATAAAAGCATTAATCACAGATGTATTATCTGAGGGCTTGGAAAGCTCATATTTGTAGTAAATTTCGCCAATATAAAGAGTCCTTCTATCATCCTCAAATTCAACACATTTTTTAATTAGAAAATAAGTTAAACTATAATGCTGCTTATACGTTTGACTCCAGGATTTACTCACTGATAACTCATTCTTAATAAGACTTTTAGCTTTTGTTTCTTGTTCAGGATATAAATAAGCTAAATATTCAAGAATACTTTTAAATGGTGGGGATTGGATAAAATCCCAAAACATAATTAGATAGTTATGGAAACTATGGTGTTTAGAATTGCTAAGTTGCTCAAACCTTCTTTGAAGTTTATCCCGTAAAAATTGAAGGTATACTTGATTCAATTTGCCTCTCTTTTAATTTTTTTATCTAGAAAAACTCTACTTATTACTGTTACTGCTATATCATAAATTTTAGTTCTTCAACAGTCAACTAATACAGATTTTTAACTTTTTTATTCCGGTAATAAATCAACCTCATAAACCACCTTTCCCTCAATATTTATCAACTTCACAGTCATAACCTCCGTACTTCCATCAATTTTCACCGTGCCAAAAAATTGTAAACCCTGACTCGGAGGAAAATTTACCACCTTATCCTCAACCTTGACACTTTGATACTTCGCCACAGGACCAAAAGTATTATCTAATTTATTCGGACCAAAAGTTCCCGCATTTAACGGTCCACTCACAAATTCCCAGAATGGCTTAAAATCTTGAAATTGAGCCAAATTCGGATCGTAATAATGAGCTGCAGCATAATGAACATCCGCCGTCAACCACACCACATTCTTAATATTCTTTCCTTTGATAAACCGCAATAATTCCGCCATCTCCAACTCTTTCCCCAATGGCACCCCATCCCCATTAGCCAAATTTTCTGCAGCAGTATCCCCATCCGGTACAACCAAACCAACTGGCATATCACTACCAATAACTTTCCAAGTTGCCTTAGACTTAAGTAACTGCTGTTTCAACCATTCTATTTGCTGACTACCCAGAAATTCCGTTTCCTCACTCCGACTTGTCTGGAGATTTTCCGTATTTGGTCCCCGATAACTCCGCATATCCAGCATCATAATATCCAACAATGGCCCGTAATTGAACGAGCGAATAGGGAATAGCAAACTGTAAAAGGATTTTAGGATTGAAAAATGTCCTAACCAATTCTTGTAGTGCCATATAAAGTATAGATTTACTCCCGTGGAAATTTCTGGAAAATTTTTCCCTTCCAGAGTATTATTAATTGCTAATATTTTCATTTTTTTGAAACTTTATATTAACTAACTATTTCAGGCAGGGGAATAATTTAATATGGAATGGCACATCACAGACGCCGAAAGCTTAAAAATTATTGACAGAGAAATTGGCCCTCACGCATTCTCTCCTGCGGAGTACGAAATTGTGAGACGGGTAATATATGCTACGGCAGATTTTGAATATAAGTCTCTAATTAGTTTCTCTGACCATGCTTTACAGTCTGGAGCTGCTGCTTTAGCCGCTCGTACAACTATTGTCGTAGATGTGCCAATGGTTCAGGTGGGTATTACACCAGTAATTCAAAGTACCTTTGTTAATCCTGTTTATTGTTCAATTGATGCTATAACTAGACCCCAGAAGGAAAAAACTACGGCAGCTTGGGGAATTGAAACTTTAGCTCGACGTTATCCAGAGGGCATTTTCGTTATAGGTGAAGCTCAAACTGCCCTCTGTGCAATTGTTGACTTAATTGAAGCTGAGGAAATTAGACCTGCTTTGGTTATTGGTACTCCTTCTGGTTTTGTGGGGGTGGATGTAGCTAAGTCACGTTTATACGATTCGATGATTCCTCATATTAGAATTGATGGTCGTAAGGGTAGTGCTGTGGTAGCAGTGGCTGTTATTAATGGTTTAGTGGACTTAGCTTGGCAAGCTTATGGTCAACAAGGTCAAGGTAAGTGAACTACTGAATTTGATTATAAATTATTATAACAAGTCAAAAGCCAAAAGTCAAAAGTCAAAAGTCAAAAATCAGAAATAACAAGTAAGAAGAAAATTATAGTGGTCAATAGGAGTTAAGGATTCAGTAAGTATTTATGCGCTTAATATTTAACTGAGAATTTGACTTCCGATTAAGGTAAATGAAGATAATTTATATAGTATAAATACCTAAGCAAGCTACGGATTTTATACTAATTTTCATGTTACAAATTGAAGTGTGGAATGTGGGATTAAAAATAAAAATATAGATCATAAATTACCGAATAATTAAGGTTTAAAGCCTCCCCTTTAAAGGAGAAACAAGAAAAAATTTTTCCTACCACGTCAATCTTCTCCTTGAAAAGAAGAGGTAATTGTTAATTATTAATGGTTGAATAACCTTTATAATACCGACTATCAGATAAATTTTATGATTCTAGAAATATGTATTGACAAAAACATTAAGGCCAAATTATAAATTTTTACTGTATAAACTAAGTAATATTTATTTATTGAATATTTCGTGAAATTGTACTATTTATAAATAAGCCAGATCGAAGTTTTGTTAGGAAAATAACCTAATTTTAATCAGCTATAAGAATATCAAGTTAAATATGTTTATAGTCTAAATTGTAGAATTTTAACTAAACCTCATATCACTTGATTGACCTTGCTTACTTTTTCTACGAGATGAGCGTACCTGATTAATTGCTTCAATAAAAGCATCTCTTCTAAGATATGGATAATCACTAACCCAGAGATTTACAGTAGGAAGATAAACATCTGAACTTTTCACAATTTTTCCTAAATCTTCTTGATAAGACATTACTAACATTACAGCTACCTGACCTCTAGAAACCCCTTGATGATGGCGACGCAGTGGAGCCTGAATTTCAGTTACAAATCCTGTTTTATCACCTACTTCTAAATTGATTCGTTGCTCTAAATTTTCTACGATCATTAGTTCCCCTTTCTTATTAACTGTTTCTTCTTCACCAACAACTTCTTCTGTAATATATACATCTAAAACTCGTCCTTGCCATAGACCACTGTATGGGTATCGTCTACATTCCATATTGCGAAGACTAGCTAATAAAACAGGTCCCCAAAACCAATAAAGACCTGCTGTGATACCAATTAGTAAAAATAAAGGGTCTCCATCGTTATGAGCAAATACGTTAATTAAAACAATGGTCAAAACTGCAACAGCAGAAATTAAAGCTCGTTTCAACACATCAGAGAATTTTCCCCAATAATATTTATATTGGTCGCTCGTAGCTACAGTTGGAATTAGTTGCTCAAATGTTTTACGAGTTAGAGGAACTAGCATTTATAGATTTTAAAGTTTAGATGAATTGATTTAATTTTAGACTACGGTACATCAATGAATTAAATATAATTTAGATGAGTAATATTATTACACTTAATCTGGCAAATTTTTTATACTATTTAGTTACCATTAGTTTCCTTTATCTTTTCTCTTATGGATTTAATACCCACGTAAGTCAACTGCGGTATCTACAAGTTTTTTGGGGTTCGATCAAGCAGCGACATTTTAGACCAAATCTCAAACAGTTTGCTATGTATCTTTTTAATGGGGAGATGGTAATTAAACATAGCATTACTATTCAGAAATTGTATTAGTATCTCCATCCACCTTTCCAGTCCTTTAGTTTTTTCGGTGGTAGTGCATTGTAATAGTGGTCTATTGTAATTTTTTTGGTTAAGGACAACAGTAGTGGGAGCAAGATACTCCCATAAAGGACCGTTGTTAATCCCCATCTAACATTACGCGAGCAGGACTACAGTCTTTCCTTCTTCCTTCTTCATTCTTCCTTCTTCAATGTTGTAATTCATGGTAAGGTGATAATTAGTTATATTCCGTTTCCTAAGCTGATTTTTTAATGCAAAAATTCATTTCGCCAATTCTCAGTAGTATAATTCTGGCATTGTGGGTGAGTGGTATTGCAATCTTCTCAGTCCAGAATTCTGCCCCAATATCTTTGAAATTTATTGTTTTCCGGTCTATCGAGATACCTATCGGAGTAATTTTGGCATTTAGCGTGAGTATAGGAGTTATCGTTAGTTCTATTCTCCTACCACCTCTGATTGGTATTGGACAGATGAAAGAGCATCAAGAAGATTTTTGATTTGATTCTGGAAAATAAATTGTGCCTATTCTTATTCTTAGATTTTAATTTAAAGAATTTAGTCAAGAATTTCCTGACCTCAGTAGTTACTATAACTTGTATACTTGACCATCAATCAGTAGTCGAGTAATTCCTTTTGCTTGTAAATATACTGAAGTTTTTTGCAACATTCTACCATCAGGCACTTTTAGCACTCTTTGGTTGCGGGTAGAAAATCTATGAGCTACTCGGTGATTGTCAAAAACTGGTAAAGTCCTCTCTTGAGAATCTTCTATAGGTATTTGTCCTAGCTCGCAAAAGGCCATCAAAGGTTTAGTAACTAACTCTGTAAATTTATCTACTACTAGATAACAAATTTTTGGCAGAACAGATTCTGTGAGAGGATATACTCTAATTTCAGAATAACTAGAATTCTGAATAGATAAGTTATAAGGGGTTTCTACATCCTCTTCTTCGTCAAGCTTATCTTCATCGTCAAATTCTTGAGCAAAATCTTCTAAATCATCATCCTCAAAATCATCTAAATTTTGGGTTTGCTCTAGTAAATCTGCTGCTAAAATCTCTTCTATTTCTTCTTTTGGCAGATCGTAATTATTATCAAGGCGATCGCTTGATTTTTGCTTTTCTTGAGAAGTTAAAGATAATTTAGGAGCTTCTGTTTGCCGATCTATCTCTGAATTATTAGATGAAGAAGACCGTCGTCGTCTTTTTTTGACTACTTCACCTAATTCATCTTCCCCATCATCTAATACTTCTCCATCTAAGTCTTCCTTGACTTTTAACTCATCCAGATCATCTGCTGTATCCTGGTCAATATTATTTTTTTGGGAACGAGATGGACGTTTTTGCTTCTGGTGAACTAGCTCTTTATATTCATCTTCTGGTATGTTACTTTGCAGTATACGTCTAATAGTAGAACTACTTACTCCGTAACGGTCTGCTAGAGTAATAGTATTATCTTCTGTAGTTTGATACAGCTCAACAATTTCTAATTTTTCTGAATCTGAAAGTTTTGTAGGTGTCATACCACCTTCCCCAAAAAATACTTAGTTTATTGATTGTGCCATACCATTGAAGCTATTTGAGAATGATAGCTAAATATGTATAACTCTACTTAAAATACTAAAGCTTTAATTACATAACCATCTGATGCTTTAGGCTTTTTTCATCTGGCTCTAACCATGACTATATATAATTGAAAAAAGCAAAACTTATTTATTATGATATTATATTATACGTTTAGGAATACTATTAATTATTTTATAAGCCCGTGACGAGGATTGAACTCGTGACCTCACCCTTACCAAGGGTGTGCTCTACCACTGAGCCACACGGGCGTCTTTCTTTCAATCCTTCCTATTTGTGAGTGGGCCGAGCTGGATTTGAACCAGCGTAGGCATAGCCAGCGGATTTACAGTCCGCCCCCATTAACCACTCGGGCATCGACCCTTACGACTCACATTTATATATACTAACACAAAAAAAATTAATTGCAATAGTTTTTGGAAAAAATTTTATTAGACATCTCTAGAAAAGAGGGAACAGGCAACAGGCAACAGGGAGAAATAGTAGTTGTACCAATTCAAAAAAATAATGTTACAAATAATAAGTGTGATAGTGCATACTTTGTAGCAGATGTGCCTTTGACAAAAAAGAGGATTTTAGACTTAAAAATGGTATTAAAGCCATTTATTATGACTCCCGATTCTGAGTCCTAACTCCGGGTAAAAAGCTCAGTCATTTGTAGCAAACATTTATAAAATTGATATTAGTGGGACTTAGACAAAACAGAGCGATGGAATAGACTCAAATATATACAGGCAGACGGTTTGATCTAAAAAAGGCATAAATACTTAAATATCAAGGGTATTAGTCATTTTTAGGAGATTGAAGTTATTCTCTTTTTTGGACTAACTTTTCCTAGTGGACCGACATGCCTAAAAATGTAGGTTGGGTTGTAGCTTGCTTCCGCTAACGTCCCGCAACCCAACCTATATTTATTGCACCATTTTAGATGTGTCAGTGTACTAGATCATGCTACGAAAGTAGACACTTTTTTTCTTGTTTCCTCCTGCCAAACTTAAGCTATTAATTCTCCAGTCTCTTGCAATGAATGTAGTCGTCTATAAATACCTTTTTGAGCTAATAATTCTTCGTGACTACCAACTTCGACAATTTTACCTTGGTCAAGAACTACGATTTTATCCGCCTCCCTAACTGTACTTAATCTATGGGCAATAATAATTGTAGTGCGAGTACCAAAAATATTACGCATTGCTAACTGAATCGATCGCTCACTTTCATAGTCCAAACTGGAAGTTGCCTCATCAAAAATTAGCACATCTGGGTCTACTAATAATGCCCTAGCAATTCCTATACGTTGTCGTTGACCACCAGATAATCGCATTCCTCTTTCACCAACAACTGTATAGTAACCTTGAGGCATTTGTTCAATAAATTCATCAGCTTTAGCAATTTTACAAGCATCTTTAACTTGGGCAAAAGTTGCTTGAGGATTACCGTAAGTCAAGTTACTTAATAGAGTGCCATTGAATATATCTACTTCTTGATGAACAATTGCTAATCTACGTCGATAACCTGTAATATCCAGAGTATTAATATCTTCTCCATCAATTAAAATTTTGCCTTTATTTGCTTGAAAATATCTGAATATTAATTTGACTAAAGTAGATTTTCCTGAGCCAGATTTTCCAATTAAAGCTACTGTTTGGCAAGGTGTAATTAAGAGATTTATATCCTGTAAAACAAGTTGGTTTGGGTTGTAACTAAAACTTAAATTAGATAACTCAACTTTTCCTGTAAATTTATAGGCATTAATCTGTGAGTAGCTGGTTATTTTTCCTGATAAATTAGCAGCATCAGAACCTATAGGTAACTTCATAAATTCATGGAAACGAATCATTGAAGCATAGCGACGGACAAATTCTTCAGTTAGCTGACTAATAGGAGTTATCTCTGCATAAGCCATACTTGCTAGTGTATATACAGTCACGAAATATCCTAGAGAAATTTCGCCAGACAATGTTGCTGATAATGTTAAACCTAGAATGAAGAAAAGGCAAAATTGAACAACTGTTGTCTGATACATAGATAGCCAAACATAGCCTCGATGAATTCGATAGATAATAAATTTGAGAGCGCGGTTAATTCGGGTAGTTTGTTTGCGCAGTTCTTGAGTTTCTGTGGCAAATGCTTTGACTGTTTTAATATTGGTAATAATTTCTGAGTTGCGACTTTCTGTGTTTTCTTCATACTTATCAAAAGTTACTTCTGTTTTGGCAAGATTTTGAAGAGTTTTGATAGTAAAGCTGAGGATAAAGATAAAAGAAATTAAGAATAGAATAGCAATCTGCCATTCTATTAAACAGATGACGATAAAAATTCCAACTACACGCACTAATTTGGGTATTAATACACCAGCAATTTCAGGATAAGTCCAAGTGTGGTTTAAGACTCCTTTAGAAATACGGTTAGCTATCCGTCCTGGGTTATTTTCATCATAAAATTCTATAGGTAGGGTGAGGATTTTTTTGACGGCGTTTTGGAAATGGTCTCGACGTGCTTTTAGAGGAACTACCCAGTGATACCAGTGTCCTAACCAAGCCATAGTTGGACCTTTGGTGATGCTGACTAAAAATATTAGTCCTAATGTCACTGATAGGGATAATAGTTGATTAGTTGGTAGTCCAGTTACATTGGAGACTGCTCCAATCAAGTTTTCCATTGGCCAGTCTGTAGAGCGGTCTGAAAGTATGTTCAAAGTCTGACCGATGGCATAAGGAACTATTAAATCAATTAGTTCGAGAGTGCTAGATGCTCCGATACCTAAGATGGAAAGTGGTAGATATGCCTGGTAGTATTTAATGATGTCCCGAAAAGTTGCCATAATTCTACTATCAAATATTTTAGAGGCACAGCTATGGCGCTACGCAAGTCAGAAGTCAGCAGGGGCGAATGGCCATTTGCCCCTACAAAAGTTAGAAGTAATCCCTGACTAACTTTGAGTATTTATAAATTTCCTAACCTATTTGCGTAGTGCTATATCAATTATATTACATACATATTACTCAGTGTAATATAAAATCAAGAATTTACTATTTTTAGATTTTGGATAATAAAAGTAGATGGTAATAGTAAAGCAGTTGCGATCGCGACAGTAAGTTTATATAGCAATATGATTTGAGTTGTGAGATATTGGAAACTTTTAGGGAACAGGCAACAGGGAACAGGCAACATATAAGAAGAAAAAAACGTATCATATGAATATCATAATTGCTATATTCTATATTTTTAAGGAATAACTCAATTCTCACAACTGATTCCTGATTGCTATAGTAGAAGGTAGTCAAGAAAAGGTTAATTATCTAAGTTGAAATTTTTGTAATATTTAGTTTTTTGATAAGGAGTAAGGAAGAAGTAGAATGAAGTAAGAAAAGAGCAATAATATAGAGAAACTATCATCACAATTTTCTATTATTTGTAGCCAAAATTTATCGCGTATTCTGGTATGACCGAATAATTAATAATTAAATAATTAAATAATTAAATAATTCAGGTTGAAAGTCTCCCCTTTCAAAGGGAAAAAATAAATTCTTTCCTTATTGGTCAATCCTCTCCCTAAAAGGGAGAGGTAATTATCAATTATCAATTATCCATTAATGAAAGAACCCTTAGATATCTTTGCAAAGGTAAGGGTTTTTGGCAAAGGAGTCAAGAGTTAGGAGTTCGAGAAATAGAATAGGGGAAAAAGGTAGAAAATTGCCCCCATATTCACCGAAAAATTTGGGTTTGAAGCCTCTTATCAACGATAAATATTTCCGATACTCCCTATTTATAAGTCAATACAGTTGTAAGCATTTCCTGCGGAATGCTGCACAAACAGCAGTCAGCTATCAGGTATCAGCTTTATTATCTTTAAAGGAGAAAAAAATTTTCCTTTGAGTCAATCCTATCCGCTTTCAAGGAGAAGTAATTATTAATTATTAATTCTTAATTGTTGAATCCTACCTCCTGGATCATTCCCATTTCTCCCCTCCTGGGAGGGGTTAGGGGTGGGTTGTCTCCTACGCCTACTAAAAGACTTTTTCAGCAAACTTTTTATGTAACAAATTGACGTGGGGAATCTGAATTTAAACTTTAATAAATAATTAGGACTTGCTGATTAAATATCAAAGGATTGATAGATAAAGTTTTTAACTGTTTTAGGCTGAAAAAAAGTGCCAGCTTTTCGGTTGATCAAGCTCAAAAAGTTAGCATTTTGTGCAAGAGTTGGGCAGAAAAATATAGGGACAATTCTTACTACTACCTACTCTATAATTCCTATTTATCCTGACTCCTAACCTCAATCATAATACTTTTTCAGCAAATCCTAATTATTCATTATTTGGTAATCTTTTTCCCTATCTAATACTCTCAACCTGTAACACAGTGTAGTTAATTTCTAATTTTTAAGAATATAAATTTCTGGTTTTCTGTTTCCTCTTAAGTCGATAAAACTTGAGTCAAAATTTTTTTGTGTTCTTCAACAATATTTTCAGGAACATAATCGAAAATTTGAATTTTTTCTCCTTCTTGATTTTCGGTCGGGAGCGGAGAATTAGGAGTACATAAAAATACTAATCCTACAGACCAACCAAAACCACGTTGTTTTTCTTCACTCGGATATTCTAAATATCCTAATAACTGTTGTTTTGTAACTGTAATACTCAACTCTTCTACGGCAATTCTTTGAATAGCATCTTCAATATATTCTTGATAAAAAACCGTACCTCCAGGAATATGCCACAGATTATTCCATGCAGCATCTTTTCTAAGAGTTAATGCCACACCTAAATCAGTTTTCACAACTACTTCTACAACTAATCTAGGAACTTGAGAATATAGCAGTTTAAACTCTTCTGGAGAAAAAGGTTTCTTGCGACTCATTTGATTTTATTCCTCTGAATTATACAATTTGAATAAATATAGCACTACGCAAATAGGGCGCGGATATTCTTCTACTTACTATTCCCTACCCCCTTTTATACCAATTTGAAATAAAAAATACTATACTTAAGTAACACTTCAATTATTAATTAATTAACATATAGCAATTCTCATATTGGTGAGGTACAAAATTCGTTTGTTTTAGAGAGTAGGGAGTAGGGAGTAGGGAGTAGTAATTCGAGAAACAGGGGATAGAAAAAAAGAAAAACAACTGTATCTCACTAATTTGAAAAACGCTATATACTGAATAAACTTTTAGTAATTATTAACCAGTTATTGTTAATTACTCTTGTATTTACCGAATAATTAAGATTAAAAGCCTCTCCTTTAAAGGAGAAAAAAGAAAAAAAATTCCTTCAGCGTCAATCCTCTTCTTTTTAAGGAGAGGTAATTATTAATTATTAATTGTTGAATTCTCCTCTACTCCCCCGCTGAATAATTTGAGCGATCGCCTTTTCTAGTAAATAAATTATTGAGGACTTTTCATTTCAGTCAATAGCAGTTTATTTACTCCCACTAATTTGAGTTAAGATTATTTCAAGTCGGCTTTGTATTTGTTTAAGTTGCTGTTGTTTAGTGGATATAAATACTTTTTCAACTTGTAGTTGTGACTGAGTTTCTTTGTGAGCTTTATCTTGTTGTTCCAGGATATTTTCGTAAAGCAAGATTGCCTGTTCAATTACCGTACTTACAGATTTAAACTGAGTATAGAAAACTTCAGCAATATTGTCACAAACCTTATCAAGTATTTCTTCAGAAGACTCCTGAAACTTTTGAAAACCCACATTATAAACTTGTTGTTTAATTTTCATATCTGCTTTTTCTTCATCACCACCAATACCAAAAAATGAGCTAATCAAAGCCACTGCTCCCCCAGCTATAATAATAGGCAAAATTCCCAATCCTGTAAACATAAATAATGCACCTGCCGTGAGACTACCTAATTGTAATCCTTCCCATAAAGCACCTCCATTATCATCATACTCTTCTAACTTAATTACAGAATTTATATCTAATCCATCTACTTTAATATTTTTAATTGCCAAATTAAATTGCTCATTCAAATTAGAATTTATTTGCTCATCAACCTCTTGTAAATTCATTCTAACAACCTCTAATTTTTGACAAACTTCTTTACTTAAAATCTGTAAATTATTCACCACAATTTTCTTGACTTCTGTATTACCCCAATTTTCTAATTCTGTAGAAAGAGAACTTGTAAATCCTTCAGCATAATCTTTGATAACTTTTTCCTTATCCCAAAGAGGTGAATGTTCTGAATCCCATTCATTAATTTTTTCAGATAAGTGATCGCTCAATCCTTCTGTCCATTGAACCCATGCTTCAGCCACTTTTTTAATACTCTTATCTTTCAGTTTTTCAGTAGTTGATAAAATTTTCACATCCCCTTCACTAGCTTCCCCTATTTTTTCCAATATTTTCTGTTTTGCCTCTTCCGGCAAATACACCTGACCATCTAAAATTTTTTCTGCTTGTTCTAATCCTTTTATTGACTCAGAAATTAAACTATTCATCTTAGTTACAAACTGCTGAAATTCCACAACACCTCGCTCAATAGTCAGAAACTTTTCTATGGACTTTGTAAAATTATTAAAAGAGGTTAAATATTCATTTTCTTCACTCTCTAAAATTGCATCTAAAGCAGCTTGAGCAGAAATAAAATGTAAATGACTATCAGTAGAAATAATCGGTTTTTCACCAAATACAAAATTTTCTAATCGTTGCCTAATTTGCTGACGGCTTTTTTCACTCCTGACCAAATCTAGAAAATTCACCAACACAAATAAATTATCTGCAGGTAAATTAATTTGATTCCCATTTAACTGCAACTTTATACTTTGAATTAACTCTTGTTCCCCTTGAGTTAATGGTCGAGAAGCATTAGTTAAGAAAATCACTGCATCAGTATCTTCTAATAGTTTTTGAGTAATAGCTGTACGGTTAGGATTTTCATTTAAACCAGGAGAATCAATAATTTCTACCCCACTTTTACATAACTCTAAATCTGGATGTTCAAAAAATATTGATTCTATCTCTGAGTGTGCTAATTCTTGACTCATATCTCCTAAAGCTGCTGATTCTGAAATAGTAGATTTTTCCTGATATTCTGCTAAAGAAATTTCTATCTCATTACCATTTTTATCACGACAAATTACCCGCTTTTGTTCGCCATATTTTAAAACTGTAACTGTGCCACTGCAAGGAATTTCTCTGACTGGTTGAATTTCTTCTCCTAACAAAGCATTTAATAAGGTTGATTTACCTTGACTAAATTCTCCAACCACTGCAACTCGGAATTTTTGGGATTGTAATTTTTTTAATATTTTATTTACTTCAGATATTAAAGTATTGGGCAGTAAATCTCTCTCAGTTGATACTGTAACTATTTGATAAATTTCGGAGCAAAGATTATGCAATTGTTGTTTATATTTTTGAAACTCTTTTAATCTTTGATAAACAACAGTTTGTTGAGGCTGATTTTTTTTGTTTTGATTTTGATTGTAGTTGGGTAAGAGTGAATTTAGCATTTCACTAGCAGCTTTGACAAAAATATTATCTAACTGATGGAAACGTGCTGGATTGAGTAAATATGCCACTTCCTCCATTGCCTTATGGGCGAAATTTTCTTGATGAGTAAATCCTGCTTCTAATACCTGCAAATGTTTGGTTTTAATGCCTAACTTACGACTAATAATTTCCAAATATTTTTTTTCTCGTACATCAATATTTCCATCAGCAGCAGACATCTCATAACCAAAGCAAATTAATAACAATTTTTCTGGAGGAGACAGAGGATAAGTTAATGTCAAAATCGCCTCAATTTTTTTGTAAAGATGTTGCTTTGATACTCCTTTAATCATTAACTTAGTTAATTCCAAGATATTTCCTTTCGGCGGGATAAATTTATGGAGGGTAATTTTTAATCTTGCTCTTTCTTCCTCTGCTACTTTCCCATCTGCATAAATAACACCTATCAATATGATGACTAAATTTGCCAGAAACAATACTGGTGGATTAATATCTCTTTTGCTTAGTTTATTGCCAGTAATAATAGATAGTAACTTTACTGATTCGGTGCTAATTTTTGCAGTATCCATAGGTATATATATTTAATATTTTATTGAGATATTATTATTATACCTGAATCAAAGTTATTAGTGAGTAAAGATATTCGATTGGACTTTGGACAAAAAGTAACTAACAGTTAGCGTAATAATTACGCTAATCAAACAGGATAATACCGCTCTATCTCCAGTGAATTTAATCACTG
>NZ_RCBY01000279.1 GCF_003838195.1 Okeania hirsuta | reverse complement strand
CGGTGTTGGGATTCGCAAAGATCTGGCTTTTTCCTCACAGCACCTTACAATTTATGGGCTAGAATTTGTAAGTAGCTCGATGCCGAATAGGTGTTTGTTGGGTTTATCCTACGGATGAGCTGCACTAACGGGTTTCCTCAACCCAACCTACGCCTTCTACGCCTTTTTCGCTTTTGACTTTTGACTTTTGAATTTTGAATTAAACATTATGGATATTACGACAAATTATTTAGGATTACAATTACGTTCCCCATTAGTTGTAGGAGCTGCTGCACCTTTAACCGAAGACTTAGATAATCTCAAACGGATGGAAGATGCTGGTGCTGCTGCAGTAGTTTTACATTCTTTATTTGAAGAACAACTTCGTGAAGAACGTTTGGAATTACAACATCATTTAGAATACGGCACAGAAAGTTTTCCAGAAGCTCTAACTTATTTTCCCGAACCAGAAGTATTTCATGTCGGTGTTTCGGAATATTTAAAGCATATTAGTCAGGCAAAAAAAATGGTAAATATGCCAATTATTGCCAGTTTAAATGGTTCAACCATTGGTGGCTGGACTCATTATGCTAAAGAATTAGAGGCTGCTGGTGCAGATGCTTTAGAGTTAAATATCTACAATATTCCTACTAATATGGATATGACTGGGGAACAAGTAGAACAGAATTATATTAGTATTCTGCAAGCTGTTAAATCTGAGGTAAATATTCCGGTTTCTATTAAACTTAGCCCCTTTTTTAGTAACATGGCAAATATGTCGAAAAAGTTGGTAGAAGCAGGGGTAAATGGATTAGTTTTATTTAACCGTTTCTATCAGCCAGATATTAATATTGAAGAGCTAGAAGTTGTAACTAATGTGTTATTAAGTACGCCACAAGCAATGCGTTTACCTATGCGTTGGATAGCTATTTTGTACGGTAGATTAGAAGTTGATTTTGCAGCAACTAGCGGCGTACAAAAAGGGCAAGATGTGATTAAAATGGTGATGGCAGGTGCGAATGTAACTCAGCTAGTAGGTACTTTATTACGTCATGGAATTAATCATATTCAAGTTATCGAAAATGAAATGATTCATTGGATGGAAGAACATGAATATGAATCAATAGCACAGATGCGCGGTAGTATGAGTCAAATTAATTGTCCTGATGAGAGTAAATTTGAAAGGGCGCAATATATGAAAGCCATTCAAAGTTATAAACCAGCTCAGAGTTTGGTTTAATTAGCAGTAGTAGGGTTTCAATAATGGATAATGGATAATGGATAATTGATAATTAGGGAGAGGTAATTAGGGTTTGCTGAAAAAGTCTAATGGTGATGATAGGCAACAGGGAACAGGCAACAGCGGTGCGACCCCGCGACGACGTTAGCGCAGCTCCTCCTCCGGAGGCTAGTTGCACCTGGTAGCGCACTCCTGTGAGGCAACAGTTTAGACTATCTACTACGGCCAAATTTTCTGATAGTCAGGGGAAAAGTACTAGCATTTTGAGGCGACAACAGCCAAAAACCTTGCACTTTTTCAAAATAAAAAACCCTAGAAACCTTTTCCGAAAAATTGTGGTTTAAAGCCTCCCCTTTTAAGGGGATAATAAAAAAAATTTTTCATTATTAGTCAATCCTCTCCTTGAAAAGAAGAGGTAATTATTCATTATTAATTGTTGAAAGACATTGATTACAATTTTATTCAGCAAGCCCTAATTATCAATTATCAATTATTGAAAATACCGATGCTGCTGGACATGATATGACTTAAGATATAGCTACAACTGTTCTGGATCAACACCAAGGGAACGCAACATTTGTTCAAGTCGTTCAGCTCTTTGTCGTTCCTGAAGTGCTTCCTCTTCTGGGGTCATAAACCTGTTCCCTTCAGAGTCATACCAATACAACCACTCTTGTTCGGAACGGTAATGATTACCAACTTCAGTTCCTATCCCCAGACCAATTTCTGGCATCCACACGGGATTTCCTTTTAAACGTTGGTATGCTCCATCTACCAAGTAATACACTTCAAATTGTTCGTGTTTGTCTCGCTTGGTATAATCTGGGTTATAGATGACATAATACAATACTCCCAACCGAGCGTAATCAATCATTTTTTCATTGTATTCACCCCCATAAGTTTTAGAAACAATCTCCAATACCAGTATCGGAACAACATAATTTTCCTCCCAAAGAACATAGGAGGATCGCAATTTATTATTTTTGAGTCGTGGAACTCCCAGACTGAGCAAAGCATCAGGAACTATAGCCACTCTAGGACTTGACCCGGTGGTGTGGAAAATTCCCATATTTACGCCAAAAAACCAATCAGAGTGATCGCCCCATAACTGATTTAAAATTAACATTAGCAGGTTAGGAATTAGAATTTGTATTTCGCGATCAACGGGTTTGTCGTCTGAATCAGGTAATTCGTCACTTGATGGTAGGTTGAGTAGTGGATTGTAGTTTACCATAATAATTTGATTGTGACATTTGAATTGTTTAATTTTAGTAAATAATTTGATGATTATAGAAAAATTTGTAGGGTGTGTATTTACGGATCAAATTTAGACTGTGGAAAGCATTTAACAATTCGTCATCATGCACCATTTTGGATGCGTCTGTCTATATCAATTCTTTTTTTCTGTCCATCATAAATTTGCGATAAACTCATCCGGGGTAATTTTAGCTTGTTTGAGAACGCCACTAAGAGTACCAATTTTTAATTCGTTATGCAGTGGCACGACACAAACAATTTTTCCATCTGGTAAGGGTTTTTTGAAGCGTGACTACCTGTTTGTCTGACTTGCTGGAAACCCAGACGCTCTAGGGTGCGAATTGCTTCTTTGCTGGAAATTCTTGGCAGTCTAGGCATAACTAACCTCAATATTGGTAACAAATCTTGGGGTTGTCTCGTCCGATGGCGGACACTCTTCGAGATATAGTCTTGTTGCTTCTTTAAGATTTGCTAGTGCTTCTTCAATTGTGGAACCTTGGTCAACTGTACCAATTTCAGGACATTCAGCTATATACATATCCTCTTCTCGGTAAACTATGGCAGTAAAGCTTTTTGTTTTCATGGGAATTTTTTGGGGAAGTGGTTTTGTCTATAGTAGGATACTTAAAAGGAGCAGTTTTGGCAAGAGAGGAAATGAGGAGCGATAGAACTCCGTTCCGCTGACGCGATCGCTCTTCTGTGCAGAGGATTCTTTTTTGCAGAATAAGATTTTACCATCAATATTGGGAAAAGCAGTCCAGTAGGGTGCGTTTCACTGCGTGACATGAAAATGAAATGTAACGCACCGCCCAAAATATTTCGGTGCGTTACGCTTCGCTAACACACCCTACTAGACTTGTGAATTTCCTCCCGCAACTCCTGACATTCTTTCAATTCTGGCACTCCTAATTCTGTGAAAATAGCGATCGCCTCATCGCAATACTGTCGTGACGCTTAGAAGGTGGCTCAATTAACTTCAAAGCATCTGCGTCAAGCTTCAATAATTCCAAGACATAATCAGCAGGAGGCAAACTAACTCTTCCTACCCGATCGCTTTCAACTTTCGACCCCGACTTAGATAAATCAACCATTTTCCCCATCCAACCTCTTTAAATTTTCCAACGACACACTACGAATTAAATTATGTTGTCTCAGCAGAAACTGACCACTTTCATCAACTCCCACTTCCTCAACCAAAAAGCGATCGCGCAAAGTCAGCAACGCCACCTCCTGCTCATCCTTACTACAACTCCAGTCTTCCAAATGATTCAACCAAAAACTCTCTGGCACCTCGCATCTATATATTCCAGTAGCACAAATCAACCGATAAGCATTAAGCGCATCTTTCTGCAACCGGAAAAAAGTCTTATCCAGTCGCAACTTGACTTTTTTCCGCAAGTCACGAGTATATCTGTTTAACCGAAACCTATCATCAGCACCAATTATCCCCTTACTTTTAGCCTCCTCAATACCCTTTTCCACCTCCTCAATTTCATTACCATACCTTTTCCAATAAGCTACCACATTACCATTAAAAGGTTTGCTGCCAATTTCTCCGGCAATCACCCGCAACGCCAAAGGATGACCCTCGTAAGCATTACCAATACGTTGTAAATAAGGTAGGTTAGGAGAATTTTCCTCAACCTCCAACCCAGTTTTCTCGAACAACTGCAACTGCTCCGACTTGCTCAAACCAGTCAAAGGTTGAGACACCCAGAAATTCTGATAACGTTCGGGAATTTGCCCAGGGAAATCTTGGGAAGTCAAGATAATGCGACTTTGACATTCTGGAGCAGCCAAAAATTGCTCAAAAAATCTCACCCACAACTCATCCTGAAAATCACTCCATCCCTCTTCCTCATTTCCCACCAAAATATTTTCCAGAGAATCAATAATTATCAGATACCGATGTTGCCGCAAACGATTAACTAATTTAGAGAGTAACCTTTCCACATATTGATAATCATCTTCACTGAGAGACACTCCCCACTTTTTCAACCACCGGAGAGCAACACTCCGAAAATCTTTAGTTTCTTGCTCATTATCAAAATTTTCCTGGCGAAACTTGCTCCAGTCTCCCTGCAAAAATTCTTGGTGTAGCTCCACCGCCAACTTTTCTGCCAAAGCAGTCTTACCAATACCACTAATACCAACCAGAATAACTAAGCGACAAGACTCTTTAACTTTTGTAGTTAATTCAGCTATCAGGTTTTCTCTACCCACCCAAACATCATCATAAGAAAAAAATTCAACAGTGGAATTTTGAGGTGAGGGAGGAGCGTTGTCCATAACTTCTTCCCAGTTAATCCCTACATTCTCACAAATACCAATAAAAGTATCTCGCTCAATGGGAAGACTGCGCCAAAAACGTTTTAAAGTTGCTTGTGAAGTTAGCGCTAGTCCGCACCAAGCACCCTCTGTTTTTGTCCAACCTTTCTTTTTTCTAGCTATATCAACCTTTTGTAGCCCCTCTTTAGAAGCTCTGAGAGTAACAGCCATATTTATATTTTTATATCTTCAAAGTAAATTTTATATCTTCTAAAGTAAATTTTTTATTCAGCTAAGTTTCAGTTTTAGCTCACTTTTTTTTCAAGGCAAAAGTAGTGAACTAAAACTTTTTTCTAAGGTGAGTCAAAACTTTGCTTAAAGTACAAAAATTTCATGTTCAGATAGAAATGTAACTAATAGGAGAAACCAAAATGTTTCCTAAAGAAGATATAGTTTGCACCAGTCAACCTAGCACAAATATTTTACCCATAGATCTAAATCCGTTATTAGAGCATGGAAATAGTCCAACCGCTATTATTATAGCAGTTGCTTTTCTACTCTGGGTGTTACGCCCTGTTTTGCTAGTTACTCTAAAAAGTCGAAAGAAGAAATAATATCAAGTCTGATAGAAATGTAATAATGTAGGGGCAAACTGCCCTTTACCCCTTAAAGATATAACGACCAAAGGAGAAAAATTAATGCCATCTCCATTTCCTGGTATGGACCCATATTTAGAACATCCCGATTTATGGTCGGGATTACATCTCTTTTTAATTAGCAATCTTGCTCAATTATTATCTCCCCAACTACGTCCAAAATATTTTGTTTCTGTAGAAGTCAGAATGTATGAAGACAACGATACAGAATCTTTACTTGTAGGTCTTCCTGATGTTTCAGTCCTGTCAAAAAAAAACCAAACTAACGAATCAAATTATACAGAATCTCAGGTTACAGCAACAGCAACTTCCACAAAACCTATAACAGTAACTCTGCCAATACCAATAACTATTCGCCAAGGATATTTGGAAATTCAAGAAGTAGCAACCAAGGAAGTTGTAACCACCATAGAAATATTATCTCCTTCTAATAAAAGAGGTGGAAAAGGCAGAAAAATATATCAAAAAAAACGAGAAAAAATTTTAGATAGTTTGACTAATTTTATCGAAATATATTTACTGCGTCGCGGTCAACGAATGCCTATTTTAGATCATAAAAGTAAAAGTCATTATCAGATTTTAGTGAGTCGCGGAAAGCAACGACCAAGAGCCGATCTATATGCTTTTAATATCCAAAATAAAATCCCTGAATTTCCATTACCATTACGCCCAGAAGATACTGAACCAATTATAGATTTACAAGCTTTATTAAATAATATTTATGATGTTGGCAGTTACGATTTAAAAATAGATTACACTCAAAAACCAGTACCATAATTATCAGAAAATGATGCAGCTTGGGCAGATACTTGGTTCCAACAACAAGGATTAAGATAATAATACAAAGGATAAAAGAAATGTCATTCCTGTTCCCTGTTATAGACTAATTTTTTGGCAAATTAATTAGTCTTCCGACTACAATTATTAATGCACAAACTAATACTATCGGCACCACGGGCAAAAATCCTAAAGTAAAACTTTGAGGAATCATACCTATCTGAAAACCAATAACTGCTATCTCTCCAAAAATAATCGAAATTATACAGCTAATAGGTGAAATATTTTTTCCATATAAAGCAGCAATAACTGTGGGAAATAATACTGCTAAACCTGTAAAAGATTGAGTGGCGATCGCTGCAATTGTAGCTGGGGGGTTTGCTGCAAGAGTTAAACCTATTATTGCTAAAATAACAATTAATATTTTCCCGACAAAAGTTTGTTCTGCAAGAGTAGCTTGGGGACGAATATAAATAATATAAATATCTCTAGTAATCATGGAGCTTAATGCTAAAAGTTGTGAATCAAGTGTTGACATAAATGCTGCTAAGGCACCTACCATTACTAATGAAGCAATGCCAGTAGATGTATATTCTCCTAACATCATGGGAAAAATTTTATCTGCTTCTTTTCCTACTAGGTCGGGAAAGTTAAGATGACCCCACATTCCGATTAAAACAGGACAAATAAATATTAAGGCAGTAATTAAGGGATATAAACTAGCAGAAATTTTGAGGGAATTAGCAGTTTTAGGAGTATAAAATCGCATAAACATTTGGGGAAACATCGGTACACTTAAACCCCAAATAAACATATAACTAAACCATTTATGGGGAGTGAAAAAATTATTCATTCCAGAGCGAGAGAAAAGTTCTGGTTTTAGTTGATAGACAGTGCGATTAGCTTCAGAAAAACCTCCGAGACTTTGAGCGATCGCTACTACTGCTACTATCATTAAAACTAACATTAAAATTCCTTGCAAAACATCGGTTAAAGCTACACTTCTCATGCCTCCTAAAAACACATACAATACAATAATAAAGGTTAAAAAAGCTGCTCCCCAAAAATAAGGAATTTGCCCGTTAGTTAAATTTTCAATAATATAACCTCCACCGATTGGTTGTAGGGTTAAGTAAGGTATAGTAAAAATTATCATTACTGCTAAAAATAATAATTTTAGTGGTTGACTAGGGAGGCGACTTTCAATTAATTCTGATGGGGTAATGAAGCCTTTTTCTTTTCCTAAAAGCCAAACTTTATAACCGATCAAATAAAATGTAATTCCTACTAGGGCAGTACCAAATCCCATCATGGGATAATAGCTGATACCAATACGATAACCAGCACCAGAAAATCCTAAGAAGGTAAAAGCACTAAAATTTGTGGCAATGAGAGTGAAAAATAAAACTATGGAATTAATTTTTCTATCTGCGAGGAAGTAATCTTCTGGAGTATTTTCTTGGCTGCGATAACTTATAATTCCGATGGCTAGAGTTGAGAGTAAATAGATACTGATGATTAAGTAGGGAATTAGGTTTTCTCTCACGATTTATTCTCCTTTTTAGATTCAGTTTTCCAGAATGTTTGAGAGAAAATCAAAATAGCACAAGCGAGAATAATTTGTAAAGCAATAAAATAGAA
The DNA here is from genome assembly GCF_003838195.1 of Okeania hirsuta. GTDB lineage: Bacteria > Cyanobacteriota > Cyanobacteriia > Cyanobacteriales > Microcoleaceae > Okeania > Okeania hirsuta. The sequence continues at coordinate 468 of NZ_RCBY01000279.1, read as the reverse complement.
AACCCATGTTGGTAGATGGAGAATTGAAAAGGAAATTGTTTGCTTCCATGACCAAAAATCTAGGGAGAGGAGGAAAATTACGGTAAAGCAGAAATACCAGAAATAGGCAGAGTTGAAAATGTTTAGGTTTTTCATATAGTAATCTTAATTTGAGTTGTTGGATATTGTATTCTTTTAGAGAATACCGAAGCAATAAATATTAGTTGGGTATCGAAAAAGAGTGGATTGATAATATCGCGTTTCTCCTGTCTCCTGTCTCCTTCTTCAAGAGTTATATCATGTCCGGTTGAACAGTTATAAATAAATAATGACGGAGCAGTCAGGAGTCAGGAGTCAGGAAGGAAGAAAGAAGAAGGAAGAAGAAGAACAGGAGAAGGAGAAAGTTTTTTTATCACTAATTATCCGGACATGATATAACTCTTGAAGAAGGAGACAGGAGACAGGAGACAGGAGACAGGAGGAAAATTA
>NZ_RCBY01000278.1 GCF_003838195.1 Okeania hirsuta | reverse complement strand
CCTGTGTAGCAGAGGAACGCACCCCTGGTTTTTCATCTTGAAGTAAAGGTAAAAGAGCTTGGACGACAGGTTCAGAACCATTGCCTAAGTTGCCTAACACCTGTGCAGCAGAATTACGCACCCCTGGTTTTTCATCTTGAAGTAAAAGTAAAAGAGCTTGGACGACAGGTTCAGAACCATTGCCTAAGTTTGCCAACGTCTGTGCAGCAGAATAACGCACCGATGAATCTTCATCTTTTAGACATTTAACAATATCAAGAACAACAAATTTAGCGACTGAACCACTACCTCCTATTTTTCTAAGATCGTCCAACCTATCTCGTACCGTTGCCCCTGGAGCAAACAAATTGCGGACAAGCCTTTTACCTTTACTTCAAGATGAAAAACCAGGGGTGCGTTCCTCTGCTACACAGGTTTTAGGCAACTTAGGCAATGATTCTGAACCAGTGGTGCAAGCTCTTTTACCTTTACTTCAAGATGAAGATTCATTGGTGCGTTATTCTGCTGCAGAGGCGTTAGTCAAATTAGGCAATGGTTCTGAACCTGTAGTCCAAGTTCTTTTAGCTTTACTTCTAGATGAAGATTTATGGGTGCGTGATTCTGCTGCAGAGGCGTTAAAAAAGTTAGGCATTAATTCAAAGCTTGAAAAGTAAAAAACCTAGTTGTTCAATTAATAGGCGTTGCTGATTTTGGGTATGATTTGTATTTTTTTGTAATTTATAAACCATTGAATAACAACTATTTCAAATTGTTCAATTTTTATTTTCATACCTTGATTCAGCAACGCCTATTAATTGAACAACTAGGTTTTTTACTTTTCAAGCTTTGAATTAATGCCTAACTTTTTTAACGCCTCTGCAGCAGAATCACGCACCCATAAATCTTCATCTAGAAGTAAAGCTAAAAGAACTTGGACTACAGGTTCAGAACCATTGCCTAATTTGACTAACGCCTCTGCAGCAGAATAACGCACCAATGAATCTTCATCTTGAAGTAAAGGTAAAAGAGCTTGCACCACTGGTTCAGAATCATTGCCTAAGTTGCCTAAAACCTGTGTAGCAGAGGAACGCACCCCTGGTTTTTCATCTTGAAGTAAAGGTAAAAGAGCTTGGACGACAGGTTCAGAACCATTGCCTAAGTTGCCTAACACCTGTGCAGCAGAATTACGCACCCCTGGTTTTTCATCTTGAAGTAAAAGTAAAAGAGCTTGGACGACAGGTTCAGAACCATTGCCTAAGTTTGCCAACGTCTGTGCAGCAGAATAACGCACCGATGAATCTTCATCTTTTAGACATTTAACAATATCAAGAACAACAAATTTAGCGACTGAACCACTACCTCCTATTTTTCTAAGATCGTCCAACCTATCTCGTACCGTTGCCCCTGGAGCAAACAAATTGCGGACAAGCCTTTTAATCCTTTGCCTCTCTAACTCTTTTTCTAACTCCTCCAAATCTAATCCTGCTAGTTTCCCAATTTCATCTGCTACAAAACTAGGTACTCTAAGCTCTGAACCTTTTGCCAAACAACAATCTCTCGCTGCCAGCAAAAAGCCTTTAATTTCTTCCTTACCCAACTTTTCCTCTGCTGTTACCAGAAACTCCCGCCACTTTTCCTCATCATCCTTATTCTGCTCTACCAAATATAGTGCAGCCAAATATTCCGCCAACGGATCGAGAGCAAAGCGAATTTTGTTTCTATCTTTTCTTTCACCATATCCAATAGACTTGAGCAGTCGGAGGTGTTTCTCAAAATACTCAAGACATAATGTTGCATCATTTCTCCCCAAATCTTCAAAAGCTTTAACCACTGCTTCCCGCTCCGCATAGGATGGTCTATAATTTTGCTCCAAACATTTCCAAGCAATTAGTTGAGCATCTTGTTTAATTGTAGGATATTCACTCTTAGTCTCTCTTTCTCCTTGACGGTTCAACTTTTCTAAATGGTTAAGTATCAGATCGGGAATATTGTCGAGAGAACCCTCAGAGGTAAAATTATTCTCCTTACTATTGATCATCTTCTCAGCATAAAGCTTTGCCAGCAAAACAGTAATAGTCTTCTGTTCCCCAACAATGCGTGCAAGTTGAGCGCATTCCTGTAAAAAATCTTCTTGATCTGCCTCAAATAAATGCCACTTACCGCACTCCTTCAAATACTGCTCGATAAAATAAGCTAACTTTCCTCCATCAAACCGGAGAGTTTTAATTTTAATATCAATACCCCGGAAATCTTCCTCTATCCTGGAAGTGACAATTAAAGCATTTGCTGGAAACTCCTTCGAGTCAGGATTAAACTTTCCTTGAGTTTCTTGACTCATCTCCGAATAGCGATCGACTATCAATAAAATTCGGCGCTTTCGTAGGAGTTGTTTAACCAATAACTCATCAACTATCATTTGTTCGTTATCGATCAACTCCTGAATTTCTGCCATAATTGCTTCCATTATCGGTTTGATGCCATCTCCAGTATTATCAATTTCCTTCTCAATTAAAACTGGTAACATCAAATGTTTGGCTAAAGCTTTAGACTGATGCTGTTTTTTCATTGCCCATTTAGCAATTTGACAAGCAATAGTTGTTTTTCCTGAGCCTCCTTCACCCCAAATTAACAGTCGCACTCGCTTTTCCTTTTTAAAAGGTTCGCTCAAAGTTTCCGCCGTCAGTTCATCAATTTCCTGACTGTTTAATTCAACTGGAAGAGAAACATAATCTTTTCGTTCCTCAACAGTTTCATTTTCCAGAAACTTCTGTTGAAAAGTCTCCAGATGTTTTTCCACCCAAGCATCTAATACCCTGGGGCGATACTTGAGAAAACGTAAGATAGCAACAGGTAGTTTAACTTCTGGAGTTATTGGTGTTTTCGGTATCTTTAATTCCGCAGGTAGAACCAATAACAATAAGGGGCGAAACCAGAGAATTCCTAAATACAAACTCGTCAGCACAAAGATTAAAATTAACCATCCTTCCCAGTCTTTCTCATCATCAGAATTTTCCGAATTTTCCTGTGTTTTTTGTTCAGTTGGTTGACTTGTCTTTTTTGGTTCAAGACTAGCAGTAGGTTGAGGGTTAGGCTTAACATTTTCTTGGGCAAAGACTAGACTATTAATTTGCTTAGTGCTTGGGTATAATGGAGACAAACTTGTTACTATTAAAGGCAAAGAAGTAGACACCAGAGCTATTTTCAGCACAGCTAATAAGGTCTGTTTAGGAGGCTTGACCATAAATTAGAATACCCAAAAAGAGAATTTTTGAAAGTATATTATAGCAATTATTCATTGTAAGTAAATCGGTGATTATATAGGACTTAAGCACCTCAGCGATCGCCCCTCAGAGGTGGTTGGTTTTGGAGAAGCGATATTGCATCCGCAACGCTCCGCGAACGCTTTGGAGTAACTATAAAGTCACCCACTCATCAAGGGAGATAGGACGAGCGATAATTTCCTCAATTTCTCGAATCATCATCCGCAATTGGGGTACAGAATATTCATCGTTAGAGGGAATGGTTAAACGGTTATCATCGAAGACCATAAACTGGTGTCGGGAGCCAGAAAAAGGTCCATCAAATCCCAATTGTCGCAATTTTTTGACAAAATCCCGACGCTTACAGGGTGTCCACCGGATCACGGGTTGGCTCCTCGTTCAAATTGATGTTGCTAATAACTGGCAGAGCATGACGGAGTTTCAACCCTATTAGAATCCAATCTTCTAAGGTCGAGTGTAACTCATTCTCGCACTGGCGCAGTGTGGGTGCAAATGCGATAACGCCTTTGCAGGATGGAATTCTACCGACGAAAGTGCCATCTTCGAGTTTATCGTAAACTGCTTCGGACATTGCTTCGTCTATATATTGGCTTAAAATGTAATTTACGCTCATTACCGAACCTCTTTTAGTTTCCTGCTAAATTTGGGAATATCCATCGGTTGTCTTTGAGAGATTACTACAATATTAGTTCTAACATGGGGGAGAAGATTTGGGAACGGGAGATTTTTGGCGTTCCATATTAAGAATTTGTCAATAGACCTCTCCAGAAAAGAGGGAACAGGGAACAGGGAACAGGGAACAGGGGAAACCCACCCCTCGCCCCTCCCCCTCCCAGGAGGGGAGTAATTGATAATTTATGGATAATAATTGATTTTATTTTTGATTTTTACCAGATGTCTAATAGACCTCTCCATAATGATAACTGATAACTAAAAAGTGGTATTCTAGATAAAAGTTCCTAACTTTGCCTCCCTATTAATGGAGGTGAGGTACTGATAACTGATAACTGTTAACTGAAATGACTATTTCAACTCCAAACACCCCCAAACACAAGAAAGCTAAAGCACTTAGACCAGGTGCGCGTCGCCCTGCCAAAGAACTCTGTAGCGAATGTGGTTTGTGCGACACATATTATATCCATTATGTCAAGGATGCTTGTGCATTTCTTAACCAACAATTTGACAACCTCGAACAAGAAACTCACGGACGCACCCGCAACCTCGACAATGATAATGAGACTTATTTCGGCGTTCATCAAGATATGATGGCAGCTCGGAAAAAACAACCTATTGAAGGCGCACAATGGACTGGTATTGTGAGTACGATCGCCTGTGAAATGTTGAATAAAGGTATCGTGGAAGGCGTGGTCTGTGTACAAAATACTCAGGAAGACCGCTTTCAACCGATGCCAGTTATTGCCCGGACTCCGGAGGAAGTATTGGCAGCAAAAGTGAATAAACCGACTCTTTCTCCTAATCTTTCGGTATTAGAAGAAATTGAAAATTCTGGGATGAAAAAATTGTTAGTAATTGGGGTTGGTTGTCAGATTCAAGCATTACGAACCGTGGAAAAACAATTAGGTTTAGAAAAGCTCTATGTTTTGGGAACTCCCTGTGTAGATAATGTGACTAGAGAGGGTTTGCAAAAGTTCTTGGATACTACGAGTAAGTCACCAGAAACTGTGGTGCATTATGAATTTATGCAAGATTTTCGAGTACATTTTAAACATGAGGATGGCTCTATAGAAAAAGTGCCATTTTTTGGGTTGAATACTAAGAAATTAAAAGATGTTTTTGCTCCTTCTTGTATGAGTTGTTTTGACTATGTAAATGGTTTGGCAGATTTGGTCGTGGGATATATGGGAGCGCCTTTTGGTTGGCAGTGGATTACTGTTAGGAATGAGACTGGAAAACAAATGTTAGATTTGGTGATGAATCAGTTAGATACTCAACCTGTAATGTCTCAGGGAGATAGAAAAAATGCTGTTCAACAAAGTATTCCGGCTTATGACCAAGCTGTTACTTTGCCGATGTGGGCTGCAAAATTAATGGGAGTTGTTATTGAAAAAATTGGTCCTAAAGGTTTGGAATATGGGCGGTTTTCTATTGATTCTCATTTCACTCGTAATTATCTCTATGTTAAGCGGAATCATCCAGAAAAATTAGAGGCTCATGTGCCAGAGTTTGCCAAGAAAATTGTAGGGCAATATAAGTTGCCGAAATAATTTTTTGTTTGTAGTTTTGCTCTAGTCCTTTATACCAATTTGATAAATGTTTGCTACATTTTCTTGAGCGGGGGAGTGGGGCAGGGTCAATTTATTGTCACGCTTAGAAAAATTGATAGGGAGATGGGGAGATTCTTGATATTTGCACAATTAAATGTATTTCATATCCATATAAATATTCTCTGACGACAATGAATTAGCCCTGGGGGAGTGGGCAGGTGGGGGAGAAGTAAAAATAAGAATAATTAACAATAACTAGCTAATAATTATCAAAAAAAGTTATTCAGTCTGTGTTAATTACTTAATATAGCAATTCTCATATTGGTGAGGTACAAAATTCGTTTGTTTTAGGGAGTAGGGAGTAGTAATTCGAGAAACAGGGGATAGAAAAAAAGAAAAACAACTGTATATCACTAATTTGAGAAACGCTATAAAACATTTTTATTATGGCTAATTAATCAGACTTAATATTAGGGCTAAATAGGGCTTGCTGATTAAATATAAAAGCATTGAAATATAAAGACTTTAGCCTTTTTGGGAATGAAAAAAGTGCGCCTGTTTCAGTCTAAAACGCTCAAAAAGTTAGTATTTTAGGCGCATAGTTGGGCAGAAAAATCACTCTTACAATTCTTACTCCTACTTCCTCGCTCATTCCCATTTCTCCCCTCCTGGGAGGGGGAGGGGCGAGGGGTGGGTTGTCTCCTGTCTTCCCCTCCTGGGAGGGGGAGGGACGAGGGGTGGGTTATCTCCTGTCTCCTACCCCTACTAAAATACTTTTTCAGCAAACCCTAAATATTAGGAATAGAGCAAAACTACGAGCCTAATCATAACTGTTTTACCAGACATTATATAAAACTGAAAAATCAAGAAAATATGATCAATAATTATTTTGAATTTGAGCAAGACTTTGTAGAATCTCTACGATGTATTCCCATGATAGTCCGTTATAAATTAGATACCTGCGGAGTTAAATTAAAATTATCTCACTGGCATCAATTTAATCATTTAATTCGTCAAGAGCTAGTAGATAAATCTTGCAGTACACCAGAGGAAATTAAAAATTATCGAGAGTGGCTATATGAGTTAGTAATTAAACATACAGATACTCCTGCTAAAGAATTATCTATAGAACTAAATCCAGCTTGGATGGATGACACAAAAATTCCGGATGCTGTTCAAATTAAAGCTCAAGAAACAGGGGTTGAAATTAAATTAGAAAAATGGAAAAATCTAACTCCACTACAAAGATTTGTTCTGATTAAACTTAGTCGCCCAAGCCATGAAAATAAAAACTTTTTACCTGCTATTAAAGAATTTCAGTTGATGTAATTTTTTAGGGAGCATCTCATAGCAAGCAAAAATACTTTTTTTCTATATATTCCCTGTTGCCTGTTGCCTGTTGCCTGTTGCCTGTTGCCTGTTGCCTAAAAGCGATAATTTTTTGGCTTTATCATTTTCTTTGTGGGTTTAATACCCCACCGTCTACACGGTGTTCAAAATTACTTGGGGTTAGAATCCCCATGTAATTTTCCTCCTGTCTCCTGTCTCCTGTCTCCTGTCTCCTTCTTCAATCAAAATTGAGATGCACCCATTTTTTATAAGTCAATTAAGCCTAATGGGGGAATAATTTCAATGATACCTTTTTCAAAATTAACTACAGGAACAATTTCTTTAACAAAAGGAATTAATAGATTTTGAGGAGGGGAAGATTTAGGCTTTTTCTGATTTTTTTTACGCCGACTTCTCCCACTTTCTTGTAGTGGTTTATCTTGAGTAATAGTTTCAGAAATAATCGGAGTATCTGTAGATATTTTTTCTACCTCTAATAAATCGTTTCCTGCTGAAATCATACTCACAACTTTACCAATAATTTCCCCATTTAATTGATTAATAACCGTCAAACCAATTAAGTCTGGTAGATAAAATTCATCCTCTCCTAGTTGGGGGCGATCGCCTCGTTGGACGAACAAATGACTATTGCGTAATGCTTCAGCTTGTTCACGATTTTCAATCCCTGCCAACTGTATTACATATAACTCTTTACCAGGAAGATAACGACCACCCAGTAACTCAATATCTTGGGGGTCTACCTGACCTGGTTGTAATAACCATCTTTTTCCTGGTTCTAAGAATCTTTCTGGAAAGTCAGAGTTAGGGTATACTCGCAACTCTCCTCTCAAACCTTGAGGAGCAACAATTCTACCAATTTCAATCCATTCAGACATTTTTAAGTCAAAAGTTAAAAGTCAAAAGTCAAAAGTTAAAAGTCAAAAATTTGCTATTTCTATAATAGACATCTCCAAAAATCAAAAATCAAATCAATTATAGTACAGAAATTATCAATTATTCCCCTCCCAGGAGGGGGAGGGGCGAGGGGTGGGTTCCCTATTCCCTATTCCCTATTCCCTCTTTTGGAGGAGATGTCTAATGCTATAGATAGAAATATTATTAGTTTATCATTTCCCTTATGGGTTTAATACCCCACCGTCTACACGGTGCTCAAAATTGTTTGGGGGAGCGTAGACGCGGAGCGGCTTGTCGAAGACTATCCCCATGCAATTTTCCCTCCTGAGGAGGTCCTCCTGACTCCTGACTCCTTCTTCAAGTTAGAAGGAAGAAGTAAAAATCTGATAACTGATAACTGATAACTGATCTTTCCCTCTACTCCCTACTCCCTCATTTGGAGGAGATGTCTAATGCTATAGATAAAAATATTATTAGTTTATCATTTCCCTTATGGGTTTAATACCCCACCGTCTACACGGTGCTCAAAATTGTTTGGGGGAGCGTAGACGCGGAGCGGCTTGTCGAAGACTATCCCCATGCAATTTTCCCTCCTGAG
>NZ_RCBY01000277.1 GCF_003838195.1 Okeania hirsuta | reverse complement strand
GTTGGTGTAATATCATGTCCGGTTGAACAGTTATAAAATAAATAACGACGGAGGAGTCAGTCCTCAGGAGTCAGGAGTCATATCATTTCCGGTAGCATCGGAGCGTGTATAAAATTAAGGTGATAATAGGAGAAAACCTTCTGCCTCCAGCATAGCTGCTTTCTGCCTTCCTTCCACCAAAGTCTAATTATTCAACCGGACATGATATCAGGAGGGAATAAAGAAGAAGGAAGAAGAAGAACAGGATAAGAAGAAAAAAGTTTTTTGATCACGCTCTTATCCGGACATGATATAAAAACTTGAGAAATATCTACTTTTCCTTCTTGAAAATTTTCTTCTCTCTTCCTTCTTCCTTACCGGTACTTTGGCAAAAAATATGTTAATAACAGCGTCAAACCCTTATATAGTCAAGGTTTTACATTTAACCAACCTTTTTCCTGATATATCTAGGTTTTCCTGCGGAATGCTACGCAAAGAGCCATTTTTAGCCAGAGCAACGTATTTCCCTTACCGAAAAATTATGGGTATGCGCCTTCCCTTTTCAGAGGATAATAAAGAAAAATTTTCATGATTAGTCAATCCTCTTCTTTTCAAGGAAAGGTAATTATTAATTATTAATTGTTGAACCCTACTAGCTTTGAAGGCATTTTCGCTGTAAAAAATATCAAAGTACCGTTACTGTATTTGTAACAAACAGTTATCAAATTGGTATCACACTATGTGTGCTGCGAGAGTGAAAAAACAGATAAAAAAAAGAGGTTACTCAAACCCCTATGCCTGAAATTATCCGATTGAAAGTATTGTTTTCAAACGATCCTACACAAAAAGCTCATAGTTGCCCAACTATTAATATCTAGAGCATAATCATCAGTTGATAACCCACTTGATTGAACAGCTGATTGACTAGCACTTTGTAAGTCTCGTAATACTGCTTGTGCTACATTCAAAGGATTTAATACTTCTTGAATTACTCCATCGTTTCTAGCTTGACGTACCTCTCCATTAAGAGCAGCTATTGTTTCCTTAAATGGTTGATGGCTACAGATAATTAGACTTTCTGCCAACCCTTTAGGACCGATTAGTTTCCACCCAAAAGATTCTGTATCTCTAGGAAAATTACTAATCACAGGAGGCATATTTACGCTATCTTCTGGAGAAATAACTAACCCGGTTTGTGAAGACTCATTATTATTGAGAGGTTGATTAGATGCAGCAGGATCGAGAACAAAAATGTGCCCACTACTGTCTAAACTGAATAACATAAAATAGACTGGGCGATCGCCGTCATTATATGATCGACATTGAATTCGACTACCAATTGGTAATGTGAGTAATCCATCAGAAACTCCAAAGCTGCCTACACCTTCTATGTTCGTTTTAAATTTCGCCTCATTACTTACCCCTAAAGTTTCCCTACGCATAACTATCTTTGCTTCTGGAGTAATAGTAGCGAAATTGGCTCTGACTTTAATTTGAGTCGAACTTTCATTTCTCGTTAAGCGTAGTATTTTAGCTGCGAGTAAAGTTTTTAATTGGGAACTTAACCTTTGTACTGCTACTTTTACTGCTTCTCCTCCTTCCCCTCCTTCTCCTACACTACTGGGTATAAGCACCTCGCCTAGAGAAAATAGAGCATAACGACCTTGGTACATCGAAGGTAGAGGAGCAGAGAGACTTTGAGCAATAGTTGTTTCCTGTACTCGACTAAATACATAATCTGCTGCTTGGGTATTATTTACTACTGTAACTTGGGACTCTGCGGAGAATCCACTGGTAGCATCTACCCGTTCAATTCTTGAAAGTTCCGGATCGAGAGCAATAGTCAATTCAGTAGGTTTCGGCAAAATGCGAATTTTTTCTCGCACCACTTCTCCTGCCAAAAGTTGAGGATTAGGAGAAGATGTTTGAGTATTTTTTTGTGTTTGGTTGTTTAGATTTTCTCCATTTTCAAACTGCTGTTTTTCCTGATCTTGTGAAGTATTAGTTTCAATAATTATAGAAGCTTTAGCTGTTAAACCAGTACGACTGCGAATTTGTAATTGAAATTGGTAGTTGTTTGAGTTTAAATCTGAAGAAGGTACAGTTGTGAATAGGGAATTAAATGTAACTGCATCAAGAACGTTAATTGGCAGTCCTCCTAGCCAAAGGGTTGCTGTTTTGCCGTTATCTTCTACTGAGTTAACTACGCCACTAGCAGGGGGTGATAGGGAGGTCAAGAGATTTTGATAAGGCGTAGCTACTGGAGTTATGGTAGCTTCTTCAGTAAATTGAGCTATACTTTGTTTTGTTGCTTCTTTGAGTTCTGGTTGCTGATAAGGTCCAGCTAATTGTTCGACGAAGCTACCTGCTTGTGCAAAACTAATTTGTAGCTTCGTTGCAGGGGTTGTATGCCATAAATTTTGGGTAAGAGCATAAGTGAATAAACCCGAGCTAAAACCATTCCAATCAGTTTCGGTAGCAAATTGGCTATCTCTACTAGCATTAAGGATCAATCCTGGTAGTTGGCTTTGATTAATTGGCTGTCTTCTTTCTAAAGAGAGGCGATCGCGTAGCAGTGTTTGCATTGCTTTCTCTTTTTTATTAATTTGCTCCGTAGTCGAACTAGGTCGAGAGCGAACTCTGAGAAAACCTTGCAAACTTTGACCGGGATATACATAGCTCGTGTCTAGTACAGTCACTACTTTTGTTGTATCAAGCGATTGCACTAATAACCATAGAGTTTCTTCTAGTACGTCATTTATTGCTCTACCTTCATTGTTAAGTGATACAGCGTCTATTGGCACTAGAGTATTTTGAAATGTTAATTTTGAGGAACTGGACTCATTTTGTTCATTCTCATTTATCATTTTGCTGACACGACTACCATAACCACTAAAGTGAAAGAGAACTAGGTCATCGGGTTTAGCTTGATTAGTTAGATGATTAATAAAAGCTGTTTCTATATTTTCTCTAGTTGCTTGTTTATTTGTGAGAGTGAGAATATCAGTAGGTAAAAAACCAAACTTATGAACTAGCAATTCCTGTTGCATCTCCACATCTGTAACACACCCAGATAGAGCTGCATCCGGATATTCGTTAATACCTATGAGAAGTGCTAATTTACGTCCAGTAGTTTGAGCTAGAGCAGTTGAGTAACGACTTTGGAGTCGCCACCACCATGCTTCACTTATTCCCAATGCCCCCAGGGCTAAGCTAGCCCTTTGCAGAAATTTACGTCGCTTTAATCCCATGCTTTTTCCTTAAACTCCTCACCTGAACTGAGTCAATCAGGACTTTTTATCACAACATTATTATTAATTGTCTACATATATTGAAGCACTCTGCAGTTAACCAATAAGCGGGATCGTAGCCAATTTTAAACACTATGCGGGTTTAGTTTACTACAACAAGTCAGCTCTTAAGCAACCATCAAGTTAAAGCAAATTTGAATAGATAACTTGACCCAATTCTTAGTGGAGGTTGAAAAGCTTACTTTTTGTATAGCTTTTTCAACCCACCTCCAAATTCTGGTACAATCATGCTTCATACTTTAAGGAGTGTACCAGAAAAATTTCTGCTAATATCAACTAGATGCTTTCATTGCTTTAGCCAACTCTTGAGCCACCTCTGGTCGTGAAAATTCTGGTGGTGGTAACTCACCCCGACGTAACATTTCTCGTACTTTTGTTCCTGATAGATGAATTCGTTCTTCTGGCAAACTTGGACTTGTTTTACTTGTGGCCATACCTTTAGTACGAGTACAGTAGAAAGCGTGTTCAAACTTCATTGGAACAATATCTAACTCTCCGGGTTCAAACTCATCAAAGATATATTGAGCATCATAAGTACCGTAATAATCTCCTACCCCGGCATGATCTCGACCAACGATGAAATGGGTACAACCATAGTTTTTCCGCACTAAAGCATGAAAAATTGCTTCCCTTGGGCCAGCATAACGCATAGCTGAGGGATTAATGGCCATAATTACTCGGTTTTGAGGAAAATATTTCTCGAACATAATCTCGTAGCAACGCATCCGGACATCAGCAGGAATGTCATCGGATTTTGTCGCACCTACTAAAGGATGTAGAAATAAACCATCTACTGTTTCTAAAGCACACTTTTGAATATATTCATGGGCACGGTGGATGGGGTTACGAGTCTGGAAACCTACTACTGTCTTCCAATCCCTTTCTAGAAATAGTTTTCTGGACTCGGCTGGATCGATTTGATATTTGGGAAATAATGGGTGAGGATGACGTTCTAATAACCATACTGGACCTGCCAAGTTAACGGGGCCAGCATCATAGAGAACTTTTACTCCTGGATGTTTGATTTCGTCTGTACGATAAACATTAATTGCTTCATGGGCTTTATTGTAGCGAAACTTTTGAGTTAATTCTAAAACTCCTACAAATTCTCCATCGGGAGAATCAAGACGCACCCAACTTCCTTCTTTGATTGAATCTGCTACTTCTTCTGAGACTGGTAGAGTGACTGGTATACTCCAAGGTAGACCATTTTGAAGACGCATATCAGTAACTACGGTTTCATAGTCTGCCGCTTCCATAAAGCCATTTAGAGGACTAAAGCCTCCTATAGCTATCATCACTAAGTCTGAAAGTGCTCGTTTATCTAGTTTTACTCGTGGTAAGCTTTCAGCTTTTTCCATGAACTCTTGTCGTTCTGCTGGTGTGGCAATCCGATTAATCAGATGGCCACCGTGTGCTGGTATACCATTGGGATGCTGACTCAAAGCAATTCCTCTCTTTGTTAACTACAGTAGTTGATCAAAATTAGGTTTTCTCATCTCGATCTTACATCTTTGAGGCACTTCTATCTTCAAATTTAGTTGTTAGAAGTTATTAGAAGTTGACTGAGGTTAAGGTAATTATCAAAGATGCTTTCTTTTTTCTAACTTCTGTAGTTGTAATTATATGACCGGACTTAATCAAAATTATATCTAAGGCCCAGGGTGGTAAAAAAATTGTGTCGCTATCTATGTCAAAACTCTAAATATTTATAAATCACAATTTATTAATATAGCATTTCTATTTAATTAAGCTGTGAGAATATTTTTGAGGAATAAAGCAACTGGGAATTAAATTAGGAATATTTGTTTGATCGTTACAGTCATAAAATCTTACTACATTCGTAACAAAATCTAAATTAATTATAGATAATAATGTCAGACATTATTATCAGTATTTTCTTCTCTCTAATTTTCAGAGATTTTCTACACAATCTAATGTAGATATAAAAAAAGTAAAAATTAGATAATGTAAAGTTATATAAATAAAATGTTGTCTTGAATGTAAATAATTTGACAAAAACTGGTTTGACAAATTAGTATTATCTAAATAAGAAGTTGATAAAACTAATTTGACAAAAACTGGTTTGACAAATTAGTATTATCTAAATAAGAAGTTGATAAAACTACAAAATTTAACTAGATAAACTATTAGCAATCTTTGATAATGAGTGCTAAAAATACGCCATTATATTTTGAGGACAAATTAAAGAATAAAGTCAAGATTTTGCATCTGATTAATAATTAATTAGAGGTCAAAAAATTAGCACTCACCTTGAAAGACTGCTAACTTGAATGTATCTAAAATATAGTTATAATATCAAAAATAATTAGAGAGGAAACACAGAAATGCAGTATACTTTTGAACTTTTAGGTATTTCTCCAATCTTACATTTTTTTAATCACCAACAAAAACTGCAAGTAGAAAAAAACTTAACTGTAGAATATCTAGGAAACCATGAATGTTCTCTAGATGTGTTTATAAAATCTGTTGAAAATGTTTCTACGAATCGTGGTTGGAGAGTAGATAAAGTTGTCGAAACAGTGATTAATTTTTGGATGAATAACCCTGATAGTATTCAGTATTGGAATTCTCGCTTAAAAGATGCTGGGGAGGAAAACCTTTTAGTGGCAAGAGTGGGAGATATTAAATCTTTAAGGCAATCCTTTGAATTATTATTGAATAATTAGGTGGTATTGATGTGGGTCTGGAGATATTTCATTCGCCAATGTAATGTCTACATAAAGACGGGCAATAAAAGTAATATTTTCAGACTTTTTATCTTAAAAATTGAAATTTGGAATTTTCTTAATTCAGATAAGTTAGCTATATTGCATAAGTTAGGTAAACTCGTGATTTTTTGATCTAGTATTATGTCCGGATAATAGCGTGACAAAAAAAACTTTCTACACTTTAAAACTTCCTCTTCTTCCCTGCTGAGAGAATCACTTTGATGAGCGTAGTTATGACGATTGGAGATTTTTTTGATGTCCAATCAAATGGATTTGATATGATTTATGTCATGTCCGGTAGCATCGGTATTGTCAGCGTGAAGGTAAGGAATAAGCAAGAAGCAAGAGGGAAGAAGGCTTAAAAGCTTGAAACAAGGTAAATTTCCTGTAGATATTCATCTTTGGTTTTACACAAACGCGCCCCAGCGGACATGATATTATGCAAGAGGTCTAATTAAAAAAAATTGGGGGTTGCTGAATAAATGTATGATTTCACAGGAAGACCGAGGACTGAGTCAGGAGGACCGAGTCAGCAGAGTAGGTAGAAACAAGTTTTTCGGTGATTAAATTAGGAAGAAATAGGTATAATTTGCAGTATTGTTTTGGCTAAAAATTTACCACTAGTTGAATTTCATACCTCAAATCAGCAACGCCAAAAATTGGTATAGCAGTCGCAGGAAAGGGCGCGGACATATCAAAAACTGAAAACTCAGACAAAGCCAGATTTTTCCTTGTTCCTTCTTCCTTGTTCTTTCTTTCTTCTTCCTTCTTATTCACAAATAACAACTTGAGGTGCTAATAATAAATTTTCCTCGGATTTGATTAACTGCCCAATACCCAGAAATACACCTTCAATATTATATACTCGCAGAGGATTTTCAGTTTTTTCGTCTTCTATTTCCCATTTTTTTTGATAAGGTAAACGTTGACCTTGACACCATCTTTTGGCATCCTCAATAACTAAAACTATTGTTTGTAAATGTGCCAATGCTACTTCTGGTGATAATAGATTAAATGTTTTTTGTTGCAGTTGAGTTTCCATCTGCTCAAAGGTAAGACTATCTTTCAAAGAAAAGCCACTACTTTCTGTTCGAGTTAAAGTAGCTAAAGTCCCTCCAGTATTTAAAACAGCACCTAGATCGCGAGCGATCGCCCGAATATAAGTTCCAGTACCACAAGCGATCGCTAAATCCAGCTCAGGAAAATCTCCACTCCGCCATTCAAGAACTTCTAAACTAGACACTTCTACAACCCGAGTAGGAATTTCAACAGTTTTTCCCTGACGAGCTAAATCATAAAGTCGCTTTCCTTCCACCTGTATTGCACTGTAACTAGGAGGCAGTTGTTCAATTTTTCCTAAGAAATTTGGCAGCACTGCTTCTATATCAGACAATGTTAACTGTGGCGCTAGTGTAGATTTAACAATTTCTCCCTCTAAATCATCAGTGGTCGTAATTACACCAAATTTGACTGTGCCACAATAAGCTTTTTCTGAGCGTAGAAACTGTAATAATCTAGTTGCTTTTCCCACGGCAATAGGTAAGACACCAGTAGCCGCAGGATCGAGAGTTCCTCCATGGCCAACACGCTTGAGACCTAGTAACTTTCTTACTTTTGCTACACAGTCATGGGAAGTCATGCCAGATGGTTTGTTGAGATTGAGAAAGCCTTGCATTATATGGGTTTGCACACTATGGAATGATATTGCCAAAAATTAGTTTAGACTTTGAGTAAAAAACCTAATATTAATCATTTTAGCAATTGATTAATCCAAAATCCTGTTCATCAAAAATCTAAAATCATTTGTCACTGTGCAATGCCAGTTTTTCAATTTTACCTTCAGCTAATAGACATCTCCAAGAATAAAAAATCAATATCTATATCCCAAAGAAATTATCAATTCTTTCCCCTCCACGGTCGGGCCCCGCGGGTGGGTTCCCTACTGCCTACTCCCTACTGCCTACTCCCTATGGGTGGAGGAGATGTCTAATTATCATTACATTTAAGCAACGCCCATTATATTGTTATTCCACCCATAATTTTTCGTTATAGCGCTGCAGGCAACAGGCAACAGCTCCGGAAGGCAACAGGGGGAATAAATTGTGGATAATATAAGACTTTTAGCTATTTGGCCTCTCCTGCAATTTGTAAATATACCAGCGCTCATTGCTATATTCTTTGGTTTTATATCAGGTCTCATTAATTAGACGTAAATATTAATGATCTTCATCAATTATCTTGAGAATCTATCAAATTTCCCCCTAATCCCTACTCCCTACTCCCTACTCCCTAATCAATGTTATCATTTTCTTTGTGGGTTTAATACCCCACCGTCAACGGGGGTGTTCACGCATTACTTGG
>NZ_RCBY01000276.1 GCF_003838195.1 Okeania hirsuta | reverse complement strand
GACTCCGTAGTTATTTATTTATCACTGTTCAACCGGACATGATATTATTCCAGGTCTCCCCATCTCCCCACCTCCCCATCTCCCCATCTCCTTCCTGACTTTTAACGATGAAATTTGTGCATTGTTTCCTGATAAAGAAGTAAGGCAAAATCTTTAATAATTTCCTCATTTTTAAAATGATGTCCGTACTTTTTCTTTGCTGTTTCTATGCAAATTTTCATAATCTCGGATGATTCCTCAATATAGTTAACTATCACCTGTTTTTGCTCTTGTTTTGGATGATGATGTCTGAAGTCTGGGTGTATATGATGTCTGAAATCTGAGTTTAAGGGAAATGTAGTTTCTGCAGTTATTTTAATATCTTTTCCTACTGGATGAACTATTTTTTTACCCCTTCTTTTTTGAACTTCTTCAGCAAAACCAGATGAAATTATACCTGCTGGTAGAGCGAAAATTCCTATACCTAAAAATGCCATAGCGGCACTTAATAATTTGCCTACATGAGTCGTAGGATAAACATCTCCATAACCCACAGTTGTTAAAGTTACCACTCCCCACCACATAGTCTCTAAAATGCTAGAAAATTTTTCTGGTTGTGCTTCATTTTCTGCAAAAAACATGAGACTTGAAGCAAAGACTAATACAAAAATGACCACTAGCAATGTAGCTATTAATTCCTCTTTTTTTAGAACTATAACTTTCAGAATGGTACGCAGTGACTCAGAATATCTACTGATTTTAAATAAGCGAAATAAACGCAGTAATAATGTAAATTTTATAAATCCTAAACCGGGAAATAATACTTGTAAATAAAACGGCAAAATAGCGATAAAGTCTATTATGGATAAGGGGGTAATTATATACTTTAGTCTACCACCAATGGGATGACGATATTTAGGATTAATTGTACATACCCATATTCTGATAATATATTCTAAAGTAAACAATACAGTTATCATTATTTCGACTAATTCCAAATCTTTAGAATAAATATCTGAAAATCTGGGAGAAGTTTCTAAAATAAACGCACTGACACTAATGCTTGTTAAAATAGTAATCAGCAAATCATCTAGCAAACTTAAAATATTTTTCTGGTCTGAATATTCAAAAATATAGTAAATTTGTTCTTTCAAAGATTTACGTCTTTTCTCTATCTTCATCATTTTTTTACTAACAAAGTTAATGTTTACATTGATTTTTTTTCTGAATTTTTAAGAAGGGAATATGGAATAACGGTGCGACCTAGCGTCGGCGAAGTGCGTTAGCTCCTTTATCAGAGACTAGAAGTACCTGGTAGTGCATCAAGAGAGGAATCAGGGAAACGGAAGTCAGAAGTCAGAAGTTAGAAGTTAGAAGTCAGAAGTTAGATTTGAGATGACTAAAAACTTTGACAATACAATAGTTTCAGGCAATTATTTAACATTTAAAGTTTGAAACTATTTGTGAAATTCTTAAAGTTAATTGGTATAACCATAGTGGTTTAGGAATTTTTTTTGAGTAAGCATTTTTTTGGCGCTGCGCTTTTAGAAAAAGAGGATTTATAATAGTTTAATTTTATTCTAGCAATAAAGATTTCCATATTTTTATCTTTTTCTTTTTGGTTTAATACTCTGCCATCTATACGGTTTTTAAAATTGCTTGTGATTTGAGTCCTCATCCACTTTTTCCTTCTTCAAAGCAAAATGTATTTACTAATAATTTCAAATATTTGATTCAAAATTGTGACTTTTAATACTTATTAATTGATGGCAATAAGTTAAAATTTAAAATTGTATTTTGCCCTTATTCTCAGTAGAAAGCGAAGTGCTAAAAGTTAAGCATTCAGCCGTCAGCTATCAGCTATTAATGTTGGGAAAGGTAAAAGCAATTGAGAAATTGAGAAAGAATAAAAAGTTACTGCCAAAGTCTCCTTCCCCAACCTTACAAGTAATTATTCATTATTAATTGCTGTTTGTGTAACCTTCCAAAGAAATAGCTTACTACTAATGGCTGAATGCTTACGCTACAAGTTAAGTTATCTCTATGTTTTTCCACAGAGAAAAAATTAGACTGATAGCTGAGGTGCAAATTTCTATAGTCAGACATTACAACATTTCCTGCCATGGCAGTAGGTTGATATAAATTCACCTAAAATACTAATTTTTCTTGATTTACAAAAAAACAATATTTATCAAGTTAGTCATTTTTCAGTTCACCAAAATTATTTAGTATTTCCATGAAATTTAGCAAAAAAATTTTGATGTTAAGCGACTAACTTAATTTTTATAACTAAGTTAAGTAGTAGTGCCAAAAAATTTGTATATAATTTCCTCTCTAAACGTTACATACAGAGAAGTTCATACACAATTAATTTTGCTGAAATACCTATACTAAACTTTTTCAGGACTTACCTATAACCATCACTTATGGTAGGAGCTAACGGCCGTTATACCAATTTAAAAAAAGAATCCTATACTTAAGTGACACTTCAATTATTAAGTGATTAACAATAACTGGCTAATAATTTTCTTGATAATTAGCACGCCAGTTATTGTTAATTATTCTTATGTTTAATTCTCCCCCACTCCCCCACTCCCCCACTCCCCTACTCCCCCGCTTCAGAAAATGTAGCAAATATTTATCAAATTGGTATTAACCCACTACAAATGATGTATAACTTCGTCTTTTGTGTACGTCCTGTTTTCTTTTTGTAGCCTAAAAAATATAGATAAAATACTTCTTTTCTGTAAAAAAACTATTTTTTTATTTATTTAACCGAAAATAAATCTTTTCTTAACCTCCTGGAAATATTTATTTAATGTTCACCCAATAAGATGTCATGGGAATTAGTAAAAATTTCCAATTTATTTATAGAGCAAAGTTGAAAGAGTCAAATAGACATTTCAGCTTGTTCAGACATTTTGATTTAGATTGATTCCTAAAAATCAACTACGAGGCATATTTCTTGACTTTATTTTCATGCCTTAGATAAAATCTTTCTATTTTTTATCAAATTTCCAAATAGAAAATCAATCTAAAACATCAATGTAAATTTTCAGGTGAGAGGAGTATCAAATGGCAGAATTAAAAGGCTTTGCTGTATTACCAGCAGACACATTTGCAGCAGGTCCCCCATCAGGGAACTTCATTAATACAGATAATCGAGAAACACCATTCGATAGTCAACCAGTACAAGGATTTAGTGGCGTTCAATTTGCTCCTGGTAGCGAAGATGGCAGTACTTATTGGTTTCTCTCTGATAACGGTTTCGGTTCTCAAGGAAATAGTGCAGATTATTTGCTCAGACTATATCAAGTTGACCCCGACTTTGCTGGAGCAGAAGATGGTGATACTAGCGTTGAAATTCAAGATTTTATTCAACTAGCAGATCCTAATAATCTTATACCATTTGATATTGTCAATGAAGATACAAGCGATCGCCTCTTAACTGGAGCAGACTTTGATATTGAATCTTTTGTTATAGATAATGATGGAGATATTTGGATCGGAGACGAATTTGGGCCTTACATTTTACACTTCGATAGTACGGGAACTTTACTAGAAGCTCCTATTGCCACACCAAACCCGATCGAACTCAACACTCTTAACGGCCAAGATCCTCTAGTTATTGCCCACAGAGGTGCAAGTGGAGACTTACCCGAACATACTTTAGCAGCTTATGAAGCGGCGATCGCCGCAGGTGCAGACTTCATCGAACCCGACCTCGTAACTACTTCTGACGGTGTACTTATCGCTCGTCACGAACCACTGCTAGATGATACCACTAACGTTTCTGAAGTATTCGGTTCAGAACGCCAAAGCACCAAAATTCTTGACGGTGAAGAAACAACTGGTTATTTTGCTGAAGACTTTACTCTTGCAGAAATCAAACAACTACGCGCCGTTCAATCTCGTGACTACCGCGACCTTAACTTTGATGGGTTATTTGAGATTCCGACATTAGAAGAAGTCATCGAACTCGTTCAAAGAGTAGAAGCAGAAACAGGTGTTCAAGTTGGTATCTATCCAGAAACCAAACACCCTACATTCTTTGACGAACAGAATTTATCTTTAGAAGAACCCTTAATTCAAACCCTGCAAGATACAGATTTTACCGACCCTGATCGTATTTTCATCCAGTCCTTTGAATTTGCTAACTTAATTGACTTACAAGGACAATTAGATGATGCAGAACTCGGAGATATTCCTTTAGTTCAACTATATGGAAATACTACTGAAGGAGCTAATCCTGAAGCTGGGTTCTCCTTCCCCTTCGATATCCGTTTTAATGTCGCTGAAGGTAACAACTTAGTAGATATTTACGGTGAAGAATTCATAGATGCAGTAGAAGTTCCTCTCTCTGAAAATACAGTTTATGCAGACCTCGACAGTGTAGAATTTCTAGAAGTTATTGGCAACCTTTATGCAGAAGGTGCAGGACCTTGGAAGAATAACATTCTGTTGCGGGAATCTCTGGATACTCCAGTCGATGCAGACGGAGACGGAGAAGCAGAAATCAGGTCTCAGTTAACAGGAGAAATTACTTCCTTTATTGAGGATGCACACGATGCAGGTTTACAGGTTCACCCCTATACTTTGCGGGATGAAGAACGTTTTCTAACTCTGACCGAAGACGGTAGACCTCAAACTCCCGAAGCAGAATTCGAGCAACTAATAGATATTGGTGCAGATGGTTTCTTTACCGACTTCGCACGCACAGGAGTTCCCGTTCGGGATGCTATTGTTGCCGACGAAGTACGAGCGCCCCAAAATCCTAACCTCAATGATTTTAATACTCTCGACGGCAGCGCACCAATAGTTATCGGACACCGGGGTGCAAGTGGTGACTTCCCAGAGCATACCTTAGAAGCATATCGTTTAGCTATTGTTCAAGGTGCGGACTTTGTTGAACCAGACCTCGTAATTACTTCCGATGGTGTCCTCATTGCTCGTCACGAACCACTGCTAGACGATACCACCAACGTTGCTGAAGTATTCGGTCCAGAACGCCAAAGCACGAAAATTCTTGACGGTGAAGAAAAAACTGGTTACTTTGCTGAAGATTTCACCCTAGCAGAAATCAAACAACTGCGTGCCGTTCAATCTCGTGACTTCCGCGACCAATCTTTCAACGGTGAGTTTGAAATTCCCACCTTCCAAGAAGTTATCGAGTTGGTACAAGAAATGGAAGGTTTTGGGTTTGAAGTTGGTATCTATCCAGAAACCAAACACCCGACATTCTTCGATGAACAGGGTTTATCCTTAGAAGAACCTCTAATTCAAACTCTGCAAGATACAGGTTTCACCAACCCCAACCGTATTTTCATTCAGTCCTTTGAAGTTAAAAACCTACTTGAACTGCGCAACGAAATATTACCTGCTCAAGGTCTCGAAAACCTAAAGCTAGTGCAGTTGTTCGGTGACATTGAAGATGCCTTCATCAACGAAGGTGGCGGTGGGTTCTCAGTACCTTTCGACTTCGTTGCTAATGCCGAGGAGTTTGAACCCAGTGATATTGATGCTATCGCAGATCAGGTCAACTATGCCACCTTCACTGGTAGTGCTTTTAGCGTAACCCTTTTAGCTGAGAAAAATCCCGGACCTGGAGCTCCCCAAGAGATACTCGATCAGTTTGGCAACCTCCAAGATACTAACCAATTTATTCTACAGGATGCCACCAATCCCGATAACACTGTCGTTCTATTTGCTGGTCCAGACAGCGCACCTAAGTCCATCGAAGTTACTATTAGCGAGGCAGGTGTAGTTGCTATTAATGGTGATGAAGTTGCCAATAACTTTAGTCAGCAAGTTCACTTTGGCCTAATAAACAGCTTGCCCATTGGCGATCCTACCGGATTAGGAGCCGAAAGTTACACCTTTTCAACTAACAATGCTTTGAATCCAGAGAGCAATCCTCAGTTTGCTATTTATTCCGAAGTTGAAAACGAATTCATCATTGCCGCCGAGGAGTTGCCCTTTGCTAATTCCAATCAAGACTTTGACGACATGATAGTTAAAGTTACTGGGATTGAACCTATAGGAGCAACTCAGGCTGATATTTCCTTTAATCCTGAAAGGCTACAACCTCTCCTAGAAACTGCTAATACTCGTGCTATCTACGGCAACCTAGCTGACCTAATTGACTTCTCTAGTGTTCCCACCTACGCCGACCTAGCAAAC
Source organism: Okeania hirsuta (assembly GCF_003838195.1). GTDB lineage: Bacteria > Cyanobacteriota > Cyanobacteriia > Cyanobacteriales > Microcoleaceae > Okeania > Okeania hirsuta. The sequence continues at coordinate 2,236 of NZ_RCBY01000276.1, read as the reverse complement.
GCGGAAGTCATTGAACTTATTGGCACTTACGCTGAAGGTTTAGGACCTTGGAAAAACAGTTTCTTGCTCCGGGATGATATAGATACACCCGTTGATGGTGACGGTGACGGTAATGCGGAAATTACCACTCAATTAACTGGGGAGGTATTACCACTAATAGATTGGGCACATGATGCAGGTTTGCAGGTTCACCCCTACACTTTGCGTGATGAAGAGCGTTTCCTTACTCTCAACCCTGATGGTACACCTCAAACTCCTGGAGAAGAATTTGAACAACTCATCGAAATTGGTGCAGATGGTTTCTTTACTGACTTCCCTGCTACTGGCAGCATAGTTGTAGAGCAATTTATTGATGAACCAAATATACGGACTTCCCGTGGTTATGAAGGTCTAGCATTCAGCCCCGATCGCGAAACTTTCTATCCTTTATTAGAGGGTGCAGTTGTTGGCGATCCAGATAATGCCCTCCGGATATATGAATTCGATCCTGAGTCTAGCTCTTTCACCGATCTAATTGGTTTCTATCCTACCGATGTACCAGGTCATGCCATTGGTGATTTTACTCCCATCAATAACGACGAATTTTTAGTCATTGAAAGGGATGGTCGTCAAGGAGATGCAGCTGAATTCAAGAAAATCTTTAAGATTGACATTTCTGTAGTTGATGATGAAGGTTTTGTTGAGAAAGAGGAAGTTGTAGACTTACTAAATATTGACGACCCCAACGACCTCAACGGAGATGGCGACACTACTTTTGACTTCCCCTTTGTTACCATTGAGGATGTGTTAGTTCTTGATAAAGACACTATTCTGGTTGCCAACGACAACAACTATCCTTTCTCCATTGGTCGGGGACCGGATATTGATAATAACGAGATTATTCAGATAGACCTAGACGAACCTCTAAACTTAGCACCAGGAATAGGAGTTGCTATTCCTACAGTCAGTATTGACGTTGAACCTGAGACTGTTGATGAAAATGGAGCAGAATATTCTTTAACTTTCAACTTAAATGTACCTGCTCCAGAAGGTGGTTTACGAGTAGTTTGGTCAGAAACGGATACTGATAATGCTTTTGGCGATATAGAATTTCCTCCTGAGCTAACCAATGCTTCTAACCTAGAAGAACTTGAAGCAGTAGGTGATGAACTCGCACGTTCTGCTATTACTATTGATGCAGGGGCAACTACAGCAACCGTTACCTGGACAACTATTTTTGATGGTGAAGATGAAGATGATGAAACTACAACCATTGAGTTGCAACCAGAAGATGGTTATGTAGTTGATACAGAGAATCAAGTAGGTCAAATCGTTATTCAAGATACAGATCCTAATGAAGGTCAGTCAATTACAGGTACTTCCGAGGGAGACGTTCGCCGTGGTGGTAATGGAGATGATACTATTATCGGTTTGAATGGCGCGGATACCTTAGTAGGTAGTTTTGGTGACGACGAAATTATTGGTAGTCGTGGCAGTGACTCCCTGTATGGTCAGGATGGTAACGATGTACTTCAAGGTCGTCAAGACAACGATCACCTATTTGGTGGTGATGGTAATGATGTGTTGAATGGTGGTCAAGGTCGCGATCGAATCAATGGTGGTGCTGGCGACGATACTTTAACTGGTGGTGCAAGTATTGACCTCTTTATCTTCAATAGTAATCAAGAATTTGACTCCGATGATTTTGGTGTTGATACCATCAATAATTTCCAACCAGACCTCAGACCAGATGAAGATGGAAACCAAGGCGATCGAATTCTTCTTGATAAGTCAACCTTTACTGCTCTTGACAGTTCTGCGGGAATTGGTTTCAGTGTTGATAGTGATTTTGAAATTGTTAACAATAATGCTGCTGTCAGTAGCTCTGATGCTTTCATTGTTTACAGTGAAGCATCTGGCGGTCTGTTCTACAATACAAGTGATGATTCTACTCAGTTTGCTATCCTTGATGGTGCGCCCACTATTACTGAGGATAATTTCCAAATTAGGTAAGAAGGTAACATCTTTCAAGTAGTAGAGACAAATCTTTACCTTTATTAGGGAGGTTCCATGGAACTTCCCTATATTTATTTTTGAGACAGGTGAGTTTCTTTTTCTAATAACTGAAATACTCTAGCGATTGCCTCTTGAAATGTATTATATCTGCCAGTCTTCAATAATCTTTCTAAAAATTTTTCGGTAGTCCTGCATGGGTTTTGGTGAAGATATATATTTTTTAATTTCTCCCATACTCCCC
>NZ_RCBY01000275.1 GCF_003838195.1 Okeania hirsuta | reverse complement strand
CCAATCATTGTACTCCTCAATATTTTTCTCTGGCGACAATGAATTAGCCCTGCCTCCCAGGAGGGGAGCCAGGAGGGGAGCCAGGAGGGGAAGTAGGGGATTTGAGCTTCGCTCCAAAAATATTTCGCCTTAAAAGGCGGGGTTGCGCGACCCATAACCCGTGGTATCCACAATTGGTTGGGGTTTTGTAGACACGAAGTGGCGTGTCGGAGACTATCCCCACGAATATTGATTCTGTCTCCAGAATTGCTGTCTCCTGACTCCTTCTTCAATCAATCCAAGATTTGGCCAAAACACACCATCCATCGGTACTATTACTCACAGTCCAACGGGCGTTCATCAGACTATAAGAATATTTCAACATTTTACCATTTTCGGAAATGTAAGTGCCACTGGCATGATCTATCTCCCCCCAGGGATCGTTAACTACCCAATATCCCCCACCTGGAGTATTTTTGTCATCTTCATAACCAATAACTACAATCCAGTGGCCTCCACCCGATGGGTTATTAGAAGAGCCTTTGTGAAGAATCCCACAGGGAACAGGAATGCCTCGGTTGAGGTACTTCTTGAGAGTATTATTATTTGCGTTTTGAACAAAATCAGCAGTAACTCCAAAGTGTCGCAGAGTTTGAATTTGAACCCAGGAGTCAGTAGTGTCTCCTCTGTTGAAAACTTCACGAACGTAATCATCATCACCCCTGATGACTCCAGGTCGGAGATAATTTAACAGCATCGCACAAGAAGAAGAAAAACAAGTGCGATGAGCATCGCGATAGTTGTCACCCTGAGAAAAGTAAGTGACATCTAGACTTACTCCAGCAGAGGAACGACCAATTTTTTTAGCAGGGTGAGAACGGTAAATTTTTACCCACTCTGCATCGTTATTGTAAAAGTTATCGGGCAAAGAGGAAGCGATTTTCAGGAAAGCATTACGATGGTTGGGGTTGTTACTATCATAATACTTAACAAAATCAAGCAGTTTTGAGTCAGGAAATCTGGTATTATTCATGATTGGAATCCTTAAAAATAGTCAGGGTAGATTAGTTGCTAATCTCAGGTAAATTTATCCTGACCTTTTGTGTTCTACCTATACTTATCTATCGTGATTTTTGGGTTATGCAACTTGCCCAAAAATCATTGGAACTGGACAAATTATCAGAAGTGATTGAGCGGAAATTATTGAGATCAAACGTCCGAAAAAAATAGTGAGGGTAGATTAGTTGCTGAAGCAGGTTAATGAGAATAGTTTATATCGACTTTGTTGTATTAAAAGAGTTGATCCTACTAATACAATTTTTGATTTGTGCATTGACTCAATGTCAGGGTTTTAATAATACTGCCATCGGGTCAAATAATCCTAATCCAGCTAGATATGATAATTCATTATTGCTGATGAAATTATTGCTTAAAAAAAGATTTTTTTCATCATCCCGACGATCAACTAAACTAGGCAGTATTGTTTTTACCCCATTAACCATAACCTTGTTCCATTTGGGAAGCTCATTAGCAGCACCTTGATAATCTCCTTGATTGAGTTTTTCTACCAAAGTGCTATATTTGAATGTACCAATTCCTACGTTATAACAGAAAGATATTAAAGCATCAAACTGGTTTTGGGTAAGAGAAACTCTAATTAATTGATTAACTTCATCAGCAACCCGATCGACTTTATCTTGAAGGAATTTTCTGGCTTGCTCTATGCTAATTTCATCTCCTTGTTTCACCTTTTTACCATCAGGATATTCGGTAGTTCCATAACCAATACTCCATATTTCTACTGAGTTGAGATAAGCATCAAGAGATAATCCTTCCCATTTTTTGATTAGATTTAGGCAGTTTTGTGATCTTGTTAGTAGAGCTTGCATTATTTGACTCCTGTAAAATAGTAAAAGTAGATTAGTTGTTGGAATAGGTTAATTAGAATAGTTTGTGTCTCAACCTTGTTCCATTACAAATAATCCTCATCCAGGTAGATTTGGTCTAACAAAAAATTGCATTAAATTGCACGTTTAATTTTAAACAAACCTCAAAAACCATTCCACAATTGTCAATGTGTATTTTTTTGCACGTTCAGGGCAGGAACATAATTTTTTGTGTAAATTAATTCACATTGTAGTATTTGATCCAGAAATATCTAAAGATTAAATATCAGCACATTTCTACTTAAAAGACATGAAAATATATTAGCTACTATATAGCAATCCTAAATAATTTGTAAAAAATATATAGCACTTCCCATACTTGTGAGGTACAAAATTTTTTAGCTTTAGGAGTCAGGAGACAGGAGTCAGGAGTCAGGAGTCAGGAGTCAGGAGTTAAATATAAGGTGTATTATACCAAATTGATAAATTTTTCCTACAAATAGCTAGGATATTTCTTAGGAGTCAACCCACCCGCGTGCCCCTCCCAACCCACCCCTAACCCCTCCCAGGAGGGGAGGGGAAGTTAGGAGTCAGGAATTAGGAGTCAAAATCAATGGCTTAAATACCATTTTTTAGGTGATAAATCATCCTTTTTGTCAAATGGCATATCCTGCATTTGTCTTTTTGTTCTTCTTACTATTCGTAACATTTTTTTTTGAATTGGTATTAGGTGTACCTCATGAGTCCGAGAAATGCTATAAGAACAAATAAAAACTATGAAATTCTGATATTTGTTGCCTATTTACTAATTCTCAGATTTTTTTTCAGAACATATTTAGGATTACTTATAATTTGAATATTATCGCTTTTCATCCCTTGATGCTGTAAGAATTCATCATATCATGTCCCGATAATTAGTGATAAAAAAACTTTCTTCTACTCTTCCTTCTTCTTCCCACTCCTCCGTAGTTATTTATAACTATTTAACCGGACATAATATTAAGTTATCGTTATATCAATAACCAGAGATAGTGAAGCTTGAATAAAAATCATGAATAAAGAAATATTTGACCACATATACTCTCATTTGCCAGAAAGTGAAAAACAAATACTGCACTTGCGTTTATCGAATCAAAAATATCAACAAATTGCTCAGATAATGAATTGTGACCAATCTAATGTAGGTCGAAAATTAAAAGCGATCGCTGCTAAATTCAACTATTCAGAATCTAGTCTGGAGCGGGAAGAATATTTAGTGAAAATATTTAGCCAATATAAACCTGATTTAGTTAGTGATGAGTTACGGAATTATTATGGTTTTCATATCAGTCAAGTTGTTATTCCTGGTAGACCAGAAAAATTAGATTCTCCTTTTTATATACAACGTTATCGAATTAGACGTTGTTCTGTGGAGTCTGAATGTTACGGAGAAATAGAAAAACCAGGTTCTTTAGTCAGAATAAAAGCACCGAAAAAAATGGGTAAAACTTCTCTACTTCAACGGATACAAGCCCAAGCTAATCAAAATAATTATATTCCTGTTTATTTGAGATTTGACACTCTGATTGAACCCCAAAATATCAGCAATATTAATAGTTTCATCAAAGCATTTAATAAAAATATAAAAAGTCGATTTACTGATGCGCCAGAGGGAAATTCCTGGGATGATGATAATGCAAAAATATCTTGTACTCAAGAATTGAAAGCCTTGTTATTTCATTTAGAAAAAAAACTAGTATTACTATTAGATGAAGTCGATGAAATTTTCAACTACCCAGAAATATCTAAAAACTTTTTTACCATGTTAAGAAGTTGGTATGAAGAAAGTAATAATTTTGAAATTTGGGGAAATCTCAGAATGGTAATTGCTTATTCCACAGAATATCATGGCAAATTAGATATTTATCAATCTCCTTTTAATGTAGGTTTACCCATAGAATTAAAAGAATTTACATCAGAGCAGGTAACTCAATTAACATATTTACATCAACTTGACCCAGAAATAGTAACTCCTTTAATGTCTATGGTGGGAGGACATCCTTATCTGATCAGATTAGCGTTATACAAAATGTTTCAGGATGAATTGACAATTGAAGAACTATTAAAATATGCCCCTACTGAAACTGGAATTTATCAAGAACATTTAAGTAGACATTTAGAAACTATGGCAGAAAAGTCAAAAATAAAAGTAGTTTTTCAGGAAATTTTAAAAGCTAATTCTCCAGTACGTTTACCTAATAAAAATCGTGAGGTACATCAATTAGAAGCTATGGGATTAATTACAATTAAAGGTGATTATGCTCAACCTCGTTGTAATTTATATCGACAATATTTTCAGGAGCGGTGAGAAGAAGGAGACAGGAGACAGGAGACAGGAGATGGAACAAGGAGTCAGGAGACAGGAGACAGGAGTCAGGAGATGGAAAAAGGAGACAGGAGACAGGAGTCAGGAGATGGAAAAAGGAGTCAGGAGACAGGAGTCAGGAGACAGGAGATGGAACAAGGAGTCAGGAGACAGGAGACAGGAGATGGAAGAAGGAGATGGAACAAGGAGTTAGAATTATGCTTTTTGGAACGTAGTTTGAAGAAGGAGTTAATAGTCAGAATGAAAAGAGAACCTGCTAAAAACTTTCGAGATTTAATAGTTTGGCAAAAAGCACATTAACTTGTTTTAGAAGTCTATGGTTTTAGCAGCAATTTCCCAAAAACAGATTTTTGAATATTGCACAAGGTTCATTAGAAGAAAAGAAGAAAATCGGTATTACCTAATTCTAGCAAATGACCTTGAATCTAGAGATATTTCAAAAGTTATATTGTATCTCAAAGAAGTAAGTAAACTATTAGATTCATATATCAACGTAATTGAAAAACCCAGGTAATCTCTCATACCAATTTTAAAAAAAATGCTATAGTTAAGTGGTACTTCAATTATTAAGTAATTAACACAGACTGAATAACTTTTTTGATAATTAGCACCCTAGTTATTGTTAATCATTCTTATGTTTAATACCAGTTTGAAAAAAGAATGTTACGAATAATAAGCGTCAACTAAAATCTTTCATCTAAATGTACAAGGTATTACAATTGATAATTTAATGGTAAAAAATGATGATAATAGCAGCTTCTACTGACTACTGACTATTGACTATTGACTACTATAAGCAGTCCAAATATTTGTAACAAACATTTTCAAATTGGTATAATTCCCCTCCTGGGAGGGGTTAGGGGTAGGTTTCCCGCAATGGGAAAATGTAGCAAACATTGATCGCGCTTGGTATAATACCTAATACCTCTTCCTCCTGTCTCCTGACTCCTTCTCAAACAGACTTCCTACTCCTTTTTCCTCCTGTCTCCTGACTCCTGTCTCCTGACTCCTTCTCAAACTGAAAAACACCAACTAAAATTTAAAAAAAATCATGAATTATCAATCAAGTGGAGGGAGTTTATCAGCAAATAATCCCACTTATGTAGTCAGAAAACAAGATGGAGAATTATCTCAAAAACTCCAAGCAGGAGAATATTGTTATGTATTTAATGCTCGTCAAATGGGTAAGTCTAGTTTGAGGGTAAGAGTGATGAAAGAATTACGCTCTCAAGGTTGTCAATGTATCCCTATTGACATGACTAGATTATGTGATTTTTCCATAGAAAAACAATCTTGGTATGAGGGTTTTTTCAGAGAAATATTTTATGGATGTGAGTTAGACAATAGTATCAATTATCAACAGTGGATAATCAGTCATCAAAATTTGACGAATCTTCAAAGTTTTGCTCAGTTTATTGAAGAAATTTTATTTGTTAATTTTCCTAATCCCCAAAAAATATATATTTTTCTTGATGAAATTGATGTACTGGTAAATTGCCCTTTTAAAAATGAAATTTTAGGTTTTATTCGTTCTTGTTATAATCGTCGTGCTGAGGATGAAAAATCTGATTATCATCGCCTAATTTTTTGTTTTTTTGGAGTAGCAACTCCAGAGGATTTAATTAGAGAGGGAAAACATACTCCTTTTAATATTGGTCATCCGATTGAATTAACAGAGTTAACTTTTGCAGATGGAAAAATATTAACTCAGGGGTTAGATGGAATAGTAGAAGAACCCGAAGTTGTTTTGCAAAAAGTTTTTGATTGGAGCGGAGGTCAACCTTTTTTAACTCAAAAAATTTGTCAAATTATTGTTGATTATGCAGAGGATTATGAACCAGATGTTGATAAATTGGTAGAGGAACATATTTTGACTTATTGGGAAGAACAAGATAATCCCACTCATTTAAAATATATGCACGATTATTTAGTTAATCATGGTCAACTTGCTCCTCAATTACTGAAATTATATAAAAAAATTCTCTTGCAAGGAGAAGTTAAAGCTAACAATAGTCGAATTCAAATGGCTTTGCGGTTGTCTGGTGTAGTTATTAAAAAACAGGATAAATTAGTTATTTTTAATAAAATTTATCGGACAATTTTTAATCTAGATTGGGTGGCAGAAAAATTAGCTTATTTAGAAAGTAATCTAGAGCAACCTCAACCAAAACCTAAAAAATTAGGAATGAGTGTAGTTTTTGCTAGTTTGGCATGGGTGGGAGTTATTGGTTTTAGAAGTTTAGGTTGGCTACAAAATTTAGAGTTAAATGAGTACGACCGCTTAATGCGATGGCGACCTCCAGAACAGCCAGATCCTAATATTTTAATTGTTGAAGCTACGGCAAAAGATATTAATAAATATGGTATTGGTAGTGACTTAACTGATGAAATTTTGGCTGAGGTAATAGCCAAGTTAGAAAGTCATCAACCTACAATTATCGGTTTAGACTTTTGGAGAGAAAAACCTTTACCTTCTGAATCTGGTTATCAAAAGTTATTAAAAATTTTGAGTAATAATCAGAAAATAGTTGCTGTTTGTAGTACTAGCGAATATCACGACAATAAACCTGGTACTAAACCTCCTGAAGGAGTACCAGAAAAACGTTTAGGTTTTACTGATGTTGTTGTCGATAATGGTCAAGTTGATGTTTTCCGTCGCCATTTAATGTTTATGGGAAAACAGGCAGAAGACCCTTGTCAAACAGAGTATTCATTAAGTGCTAGGGTTGCTTTTAATTATTTGGAAAGTAAAGGATTTAAAGAAGAAGATATTACCGCAGGAAATTTTAAAGTTGGTGATGTTATTTTTAAGAAGCTTGTGGAAAGACAAGGTATTTATCAAAAAGTTGATGCTGGTGGGTTTCAAGTTTTACTTAATTATAGAAATGCCGATATGGTGGCTAATTATATTAGTATTTCAGATATTTTATCTGGGGAATTTGATGGTTTTTTAGTTAGGGATAAAATTGTACTTATTGGTAGTACAGACCCTTATGCTAGCGATCAATTTTATACTCCTTATAGTTATGTTGAAACTGTTTCTCAGAAGCAAATACCTGGAGTTGTTTTACACGCACATCAAGTTAGTCAAATTATTAGGGCAGTTTTGGATGGTAGACCTTTAATTACGTTTTGGAGTTGGTGGGTAGATTTGTTATGGATTTTTTGTTATTCTGTTTTGGGTAGTGTGATAAGTTATTGTTTTCGTCGAGTTTTATTGTTTTTCTTATTTATAGCAGGAAATATTATTATTTTATATTCAGTTAGTTTGTTTTGTTTTACTCAAGGTTTTGTGCTGCCTTTAGTGCCGTCTATTTTGGCGTTTATGATTAGTGGTGTTGCTGTTTTCTTGGTTAATATTTAGTAGTTATATCATGTCCGGTTGAACAGTTATAAATAAACGAAGGAATCAGTCTTCAGGAGTCAGGAGGGAAGAAAGAAGAAGTAAAGAGAAACTTTTTTTGATCACTAATTATCCAGACATGATATTAATATTAGCGAGTTATACTAATCGGAACCTAAAGATATACTCAATTTATGATATAGTCGATATTTAAAATTTTAGCCAACAGGTCATTTCAGTTATCAGTTTCTAGTCTAAGATTTGTCATTAGTCTATGTCCTAACTAAATAATTGGATTGATAGAGATTCTCATCCCAGTCAACACATACATCAAAATAATTAGACATCTCCTCCACGCATAGGCAGTAGGCAGTAGGCAGTAGGCAGAAAGAATTGATAATTTATGTGTGATAATTGATTTTATTTTTGATTTTTACCGAAAAATTGTGGGTATGCGCCTCCCCTTTTAAGGGGATAATAAGCGGTCGTTAGCGCAGCTTCCCGTAGGGTGGGATGGCGTACTTCGGAGCGGGTCTGTAAGAACGGGTCTCCTCGCCATATCCAATCGACCAAGAGAAGAAAAATTTTCATGATTAGTCTATCCTCTTCTTTTCAAGGAGAGCTAATAATTAATTATCATTTTCTTTGTGGGTTTAATACCCCACCGTCAACGGGGGTGTTCACGCATTACTTGGGGGAGCGAATCCCCATGTAATTTTCCTCCTGTCTCCTGTCTCCTGTCTCCTGTCTCCTTCTTCAATAATTATTAATTATTAATTGTTGAACAGATGTCTATTTGGTTGATAGAGATTCTCATCCCATTAAACATTCACACTCCCATTAACCAGGGTTGTTTCATTAAATATGAAACGTATTGGGGAGTGAGTTTAGGAAGTATGGGTTAGTGGGAGATATGGGAAAATCGAACTGCTTCATAAAACTGATATAAAACGTCACATCGATGCGACAAATTGATGTTTACTTCCTGCTTCTGCTGAGGCCGTCGGCGGTTACTCATCCA
>NZ_RCBY01000274.1 GCF_003838195.1 Okeania hirsuta | reverse complement strand
CATTAAAGATGCGCGACGATCGCTTCATGTTCACTGCGGCTGGACTCTGGAATTTCTACTTAATGGTAGCATAGTTTAATCAGTGAAAACCAGAATTTTCCCATTTCACTTTAAGGTTTTATTTCGCGACAAGTCTAATGTTATTTCAAGTTCAGTAGCATCAGCATAATAAATAGTGCGAGCATCTTGCTCGCAATTAATGAAGAGGGAATAATATCATGTCCGCATTTAGAGCATCCAAGGTGGAGCTTCTTCCAATTCCATTTCTATTTGAGCTTCATCTCGAGTTTCATCAATATTAAGTATGACTAACTCGTTATCTGGGGTGCGGATTTTTATATTTAGCGATCTTAAACCTGTAGTTGAATTAATATAGCCTTCGTATTTAGATCCTATAGGTAATTCTGATAAAATTTCCTCTATTTTTTCAATTAATTTTTCAGAATTACGATAATACTTTGTTGCATCTGCAACTATTTTATTCACCTTTTGCTGACCAATTTTTAGAGTACTAGCTAACTCCAGCACAAAACTATTTTCTTCTTCTGTTACTTTCTCATCTGCTATTGCGATTTTTACTGCTAAATCAAAAGCATTTTCTATTTCTTTTTCATCTTGAAGTGCTTGTTTTGCTGCCGAAAATAATGCTTCGTTATTTTCTGTACTAATAATTCTTAAAACTTTTTCTCTAGCTGCATCAACTTCTTTAGCGTTAAACCCTTTTTTTAGTAAAAAACCCTCTAAAATTTCTACTTCATTCATATCAATATCACCATCAACTGCCATGACCATTAAACCAATAGCAAAGATGGCTTCATTAGAGGTTAATTCCTCCGAACATTTTACTTGACTATTAAAAATATGTTCATACGACATAGATTTTCTTGAGACTATAAAATTTTAATTATATATAAATATAGGAATCAGTACAGGATTTGTCAAAGAATTAAAGTTATAGATAAATAATAGACATCTCCTCCAAAAGAGAGAACAGGGAACAGGCAAAATAGAGGGAAATTGATAATTTATGAATAAAAATTGATTTTATTTTTTCTTTTTGGAGATGTCTAATAAAGTCTAAAACTATTAGTACTTTTCCCTACTCCAGTGTTAATTCCAAAATATTTTTATCCGCAACCTAGAATAACCTTCTCTAACTAAGCCAGAAGTTGTTTTTGTAACGGGTATTTTGACCAACCCTCCAAAAACATTTCGCCAATCAAGGCGGGGTTTTAGACCCAATTATTTTGATAAATAAAATAAATAAATTAACTTTTAGACAAACGTTCCACTGGATTTCCTCCTAATAGTTTATGAGCATCTTGAAGAATATCCGGAATTTTTTCGGCATGGGGACTATTGGCCAGGCATTTGCTCAGGTCATATTTTTCTAATTCTTCAGCATTTGCACCAGGAAACCAGTGGCTACCATTACCCAATAAGTTATAGCGCATTTTACTGTATTCGACCATATCGTAGGCGATCGCTAGATTTCTTAACCATAAAATCACAGGGATATTGATATTTCCAGGAGTCTCTTCTAGAGAGGGCAAACCAATGTCCCAGGTTTTGAACCAATTTTCTCCTAGTTGAGCGATCGCTTCTTGCTCTAGTCTTGCCAATATTGATGGTAATATCTCATCAGCTCGATCTAACAATTCAATTGTTTTGAGATGTTCGTCAAAATCTGTTGGTTGTGATGCACCCACACTCAATGTATGCACTTGAGGATGACTCAAACAAAATAGATCGTTAAATACCATCGGGCTGAGTGGATAGCATAAATCTACTAATTTCTGTGGTGGTTGATACAGTTTACCTCCTTTATTAGAGGGGCTAATAATAAATACTCCCATATCAAAGCGATTAGCAGCCTCTATTGCTGGCCAATTATTTTGATTAATGTAGTACCAGTGTAAGTTAACATAGTCAAATTCATTTGTTTCTATAGTTTTAACTATGACATCAGTCGGCCCGTGAGTAGAAAAACCAATAAATCTGACTTTGCCCTGTATTTGTAATTTTCTCGCCACATCCAGACAACCTCCTGGCCTAATTGAGTAATGGAGTAGTTCTAATGTATTAATCCCATGTATGCCTAGCAAATCAATATATTCTAGTTGCAAAAATTGGAGCGACTGCTGTAACTTACTTTGGAATTCTTGAGGATCGGCGCTTGGGCTAACTTTTGTCTGGACAATCAGTTTTTCCCGTGGTAGCTTGGGTAAAATTTCTCCAAGCTGCATCTCGGATGTACCATAACCACGAGCGGTTTCTATGTGGTTAATTCCGCATTCTAGGGAGCGACGAATTGTATTTTCTAAGTTTTGTTGATTATTTGGTGGGATTTGATTTTTTGGCACATCTTGCCATTTATATTGATACCTCATTCCACCGCAGGAAAATACTGGCATTGGTAATTCTGTTCGCCCAAAGCGTCGATACTGCATCATTATTAATAATCTTTCTGAAGTTACATTGAGGGATCTTCTACTACTTCTATATTATTCATGGTAAAATTAGTTCTGGCTAGGGACCCGTAATATTTTCTTGCTGCTTCGTCATAAGCAACAGCCGCATCTTTTTCTACATCAAAGCGACCTAAACGTATTTGTTTTTTGTACACTTTGATTTCAGCAATCCATTTTCGTTTATCTTTACACCAGTACACTCCCCGATATTTAGATGAATGTTTGACGCTAGGTCTCCTGTGCATTCGCGCACTTCCTTTGACTAGGCGTAAATTCTCTCGTCGATTATCTAGTTTGTTGTGATTAATATGATAAACAGATACACCCATAGGAGCGTCCATAATCACTCTGTGCATATAAACTGTGGTTCTTTTGCCATCTTTCTTGATTGTTCTGGCAGCAAAACCATCTATCAAATACCATTTATGTTTTGATAATTCCTCATAGTCTTGTTCATCAACTATTACTACCTGTCCTCTGGTAATCAAGATTTCTTTTGACATTTTTTCGGCCTTCTTATTAAATTAATAAAGTTATTATTCTCCCTTGTTTATCTGAATTAAGAGAGTAGAATACAAAACATTTGAGGCCAGTACGGAGTATGTATGTTTTTTAGAACATTTTATTTAACTTTTTATCTCTCTAGCTACAGCTAGATTATTTTGTCTGACTGCACCCCATTTGTCATTAATAGATCAACACAAATTGATTTATTTTTTTCATTGTCTATGTCTATAAGTTGATAAGTTTAAGTTATGACTCTTATGGTCAATTTTTTTGTTTAGTGAATCTTTATTGTATTTATTCTTTAGTAGGTGTAGTTTGATTTTCTTTGTTTATCACCCCCCGAATTATAGCTACTTTTAACCTGTCTATAAGTTTTTGCTACTAATTAAGACTTCATCTATAAAATCAATGATAATCCCACCTTAAATTTTTTGCCACTTTCTAGAAATAAATTAAGTAAATTAGCGGAGTCATAGAATGATATTTCACGAAAGTAGAAATATCCTAACTTCTATTGATAGTCTCTATAGCCTTTCTAGATTGATGTTCAATCAATAGGAGTTTAAAGTTGGCTACTGTCGATTAGGTTGTATAAATTATTCTTCAGATACTATAGCACAGATAAGGAGGATGAAGCATGGTTAAGTCTATTACTTTATCATTTTCTTTGTGGGTTTAATACCCCACCGTCAACGGGGGTGTTCACACATTACTTGGGGGAGCGAATCCCCATGTAATTTTCCTCCTGTCTCCTGTCTCCTGTCTCCTGTCTCCTTCTTCTAGAGTAATTAAAGCATCTATAACCCCTTTTTCCTGAAGTTTTTGATTTATAAATTTTTTTTTTAAAAAAAATAGATTTATTATAAATGTAGAACATGGTAAATTTTGGGCGCTATGTATCAAATTGTAAATTAGCTCAAAAGTTTATATTGATTGCCTTTAGGGTTTTTTTGATTAAAAATGCAACGTCTTTTTTCTAGCCTGCTCTACTTAGGTAAGAATAAAAAGTTATTAATTTGAAAAAAATCATTTCATAAAGTTATATGGAATAGCATAATGCAAATAAATATTCTCAAAAACAAGAACTTTCAAAACTCATAGGAAAGTTATTACAACAAGCAGGTTTAATCACAGGAAACCAAGTATAATAAATTTTGCAATATCAACGTAGTAACTATCACCTAAGATTTGGATAAATTGCTGTAATGTGGAGAATAACTAATCAATAAACTGTAGATTTATTCGTATACATATTTGCTCAACTAATTACGGATAATCATAAAAAAACAGTTGGTGAGTATCTGAAATTAGCAAAATTATTGAATGAGAAACAAATATATTCTATCTTGGTAGAACAGAGTCAAACAAATTTACGTTTTGGAGAGGTCGCAGTACAAAAAGGATGGGTGAGGCAAGAAACAATTGATTTTGTATTGCGGTACATTAAAGATGAATTTATTCCTGCTGTATAAAGCTAAACAGTTTTTTGATTCAGTGAAGTACATAACTTCTGCTTTTTGCTTTTATCTCTGTTTTGTCACTTTCGGAGAGGGCGATATTTACATCTGTTACAGGTTGGACATATTTTATATTTTCTATTAGGAAATAAAGTAGCGATAGAACTCCGTTCCGCTGACATGATCGCTCTCTAGAGAATAGGTCTGAAACTTAGAAATTACAAGTCTTTTCCAAGAAGGATATGTCATATTTGACTATATTTTTATGAACTATCTGTACTCTACTCTCAATAAACATCTGGCTAAAAAAAATAGACTTTTTGTAGAAGTAGGCAATAGCTCATCTGCTCCAGAAGGCAAAGGGAAAGAAACTTTATGAGATAAAAACACAAAAAATGAGGCATTGCTGAGGGATGGGATGAATATAAGTAGGTGGACATCCGGCCGGCCCGAAAATATAAGAAATGGGCAAGATACCTATTCCACAAAACTATTAAAATCATCCTGCATTTATGCAACGCCAAAATGCTATCCACATATAACTTCCGGAGATATCTAATAAACACTTTTGTTCTGCTCAATGTCCTCCAACTACTACATTTTTAATCATCAAGTGGGGACTGCCAATACTTACAGGCAAAGGTGCTTGACCTGCTTTACCACAACTACCACTATTGTAAGTAGAATCATTACCGATCGCTTCAATATCTTTGAGAGTTTGAAATACATTCCCTGTCAAAGTAATATTACTGACAGCTTCAGCAATTTTTCCATTACGAATCATATAACCTTCTGCCGCAGCAAATGTAAACATTTCTCCATTAGTTTGGCCACCTAGACTTCCTATGGCATAAACCCCTCGATCGATATCTTTAATCATTTCCTCAACAGGGCGATCGCCTGTTTCAATCGCTGTATTAGTCATCCTGACAATAGGTGGATACATTGCATTTATAGCTCTAGCATTTCCTGTAGGTGTTTCTCTCATTTTTCCAGAAGTTTCTCGATTATGCAGACGAGTTGTTAATACTCCATTTTTGATTAAATATTTGCGCTGTCCAGGAACACCTTCATCGTCATATTTTATAGAACCACTCAAACCATCAATAGTAGCATCATCTATTACATTCAACTTTTCTATACCTATTGGTTTACCTAATTTTAGTAACTCTTTCATCTGGGGGTTCTCATAAATAGAGTCTGCCTCAGAAAGATGACCAAAAGCTTCGTGAATAAATACACCTGCCATATAAGGGTCTAACAATACAGTATATTGTCCACCTTTAACGGGTTTTGCCTCTAGTTGACGGATGGCCTGTTCTGCTGCCCCGATAACTTGGTTATCAATGTCGCAGAGAGTGTGATAATCTGTACGAGAACTGATATATTTGATGCCCTGTTTAACTAAACTGCCTACTCCACAAGCAATGGCTCTGAATTTGCTATTGACATCTAGGCGTTCTTGTGCTATGCAACTTCCGATAGAATTGACAAAATAAGTAATAGCAAAGCGATCGCGATAACTGACATTTGTGGTCTGAATTCGAGGATCGAAGTGTAGCAATAATTGATTGTAGGTTTCAATTAATTGTCGCTTTTCTTCTAAAGATATGTCACGGGGGTCGCGGCCAAATTTGACTACTACATAATCTTGAATAGGTTCAATGGGAGCTAGCTGAGTATTTTCTTTTCCTATTAAATAAGCGTGAGAAATTGCTTCTTCGATTCTATTTGATAGTTCTGAAATATTGTTGAAAGTAACGAAACTCCATCCTCCTTTGTGGCAAGTACGAATACTTCCGGCAAGGGAAAAATGAGAGTTAATTGTATTTAATTGTAGGGCAGAAAATGAAATAGTAGTTGATTCACTTTGTTCTAGGCGAATTTCTAGATAATCGACATGATTACTGTAATTATAAATTTTATTTTGTAATTGCTCTAGAAGAGAATTATTTTTTGTGAGTTTTGTAGTCATTATCTATTTTTATGCTGATATTATTTGTTCTTGAATCAAATAAATTTGATGAAAGTTTGTAGTTATTATTCACTTTCTTACTTGAAAATGTTACTGCTGGCTTATAGTAGCTCGTTCGGATATTATTTATAATAATAAATGTTTGTATGAAACACCAGTGGAACCTAATTAGAGAATACCTGAAAATCTTAATTTCATCTTAGTTAGGATTGTAGAATGCTTGTACATACATTTTTGAGTTATGAATGAAAGCTGAAATAATCAATGTAATAAACACAGCTTGGCAATTTCTAGAAGGTAATAGCAGATTCATGTCTTGGAATCTATTTTTAGCTTGATTTACTGTGGCCATGAGTTTTTGGTTGTTTTCCAAACCTCGCTCCATTTTTATACGATGGGGAGTTTTATTACTATTGGGTGCTAGTTTATTGCCAAATATAAATAGAGTTGTGGCCTATGGCAGTAAATTGAACATTGAAGTGGCGATCGCTATTACTTTAGTATTAATAATTTTAGATATATGTTGATTACGTCGTCCCCAGCATTCTTCTTTATCATTTTCTTTGTGGGTTTAATACCCCACCCTCTACACGGTGTTCACGCATTACTTGGGGGAGCGAATCCCCATGTAATTTTCCTCCTGTCTCCTGTCTCCTGTCTCCTGTCTCCTTCTTCAATGTGGTGGTTTTGTTTATTAATTTTTATCGCTTTTTTACCTAATGCTCCTTATGTATTAACTGATATTATTCATCTCGATCAAGATATTCGTCAAAGTAATTCTGTATGGGTTTTGACTTTAGCAGTAGTTCCCCAATATTTGTTATTTATGTTTATTGGGTTTGAAGCTTATGTTCTTTCTTTAATTAATTTGGGCTACTATTTACAGCGACAAAGTTGGAGTAATTTTATTCTGGGAATAGAGTTAATTATTCATTGTCTTTCTGCTATTGGTATTTATCTGGGAAGGTTCAAACGTTTTAATAGTTGGGATATAGTTACTAATCCTAATACTTTGATAAAAAGTGTTTATAGCGATATGTTTGGTCAAGGTCTTATTGGGTGCATCTCAATGTAAGAATAAAGCCAAAAATTTATCGCTTTTAGGCAACAGCTCATCTGGCAACAGGGGATATATAGGAAAAAAGTATTTTTGCAAATATGAGATGCACCCGTCCTATTTTAGTAATATTAATTACTTTTATAGTTATTTTTAGTTTGTATTGGCTAATGAAATTAGTAACTTTAGCTATACTGCAACAATATCAAATAAATCAAGCAGAGGAAAAAAAATTCTAGAGCTTCACCAAAATTTTAGTCAGGTATTTCAGTCTTTAAATTGACTATTTAATTTACTATTTATTGTGCTAGAAAATTAAAATAATGAAGAGGGTCAATTTAGAGTAAGATTCAAACCATCTTCTAATTTAATTGCATTTTTTTTGAAGTCACAGCGGTTTTCACTCATGTTGACTGCAAAGCTTCTGCCTTCTGCCTTTAAGTAAAAATCTCTGTATTTTATGTTAATGAAAACTGCTATAGCAATCCTATTTTATTCGTGTCAAAAATCTTACTGCTTTTTAGGGAACACTTAACTGGGAACACTTAACTGGTAAGAGTTTCAGTTTTTTTATTTACTTTTTGATTACCCGCAACCTATTTAGGATTGCTATATAAACCAAAAATATAGGGAAGAAATATCTAGGAAAGACTAAAGTTTATGTAGTTAACATTTGATTTTTATTCAAAATTGAAGCAAGTCATTTCAGTTATCAGTTATCAGTAGCTCTACCTGTTTGTGCAGCATTCCGCAGGAAAGTCAGAGGCTGGAAATATTGAACTTTATTTTCTCTTGGTCGATTGGATATGGGGCAGGTTTCCTCGCCATCCCACCCTACGGGAAGCTGCGCTAACGACCGCTTTTTCATCCCCTTGAAAGGAGAGGCTTGAGACCTTATTTTTTGGTTAAAAAAACTATTAACTTTTAGGAAATTTCATTACTTATTTGGGAAATATAAGTAGCTTTAATTAGCAATATATGGGCATGGTTTAAATCCTTTATCACCCTGTTTTTTTTGATTTTTTATATATATCACCATGTATTTACAGATGAAAAATTATAGGTTATAATCTATATTAGTTAACTGTTAGAAAATCAAACATGAATAAATTTAACAATAAACTTTGGAATAGTTTTTTGCAGATTGCTCAACCGTATTTTTATCCACTAGAACCGGGGGGAAACAAAGTCTTTTTAGGATTATTATTTCTGCTTTTAATGTTTTTATTTGCTGCTGTTTTTT
>NZ_RCBY01000273.1 GCF_003838195.1 Okeania hirsuta | reverse complement strand
TCCAATTCATGAGGTGCTGTGGGCGGAAATGGTTCCGCCCTTTAAAAGCGCTATCCCCTATTGAATCAAAGATTACAATAGGGGTATTCTCGGAAATTATGCTAAATTGCCCCAAATCGCAGCTTCACTACTTTAGGGGCAACAAGTAGCTACTTGGAGGCTGTAGCACGAAGTTTTGTTGCGGTCTCGACCATGTTGATGAGCGAAGGCTTCACTTCCGACCATTGGCGAGTCTTGAGGCCACAATCCGGGTTAACCCAGAGGTTCTTACGGGGAATCACGGCTTCCGCTTTTGACATGAGGTTACTCATTTCATTGGTGGGGGGCACCCGTGGCGAGTGGATGTCATACACCCCTGGGCCGATCTCATTTGGATACTTGAAGTCCACGAAGGCATCAAGCAGCTCCATATTTGAGCGCGAGGTCTCAATAGTAATGACGTCGGCGTCCATGGCTGCGATGAATTCGATGATGTCGTTGAACTCGGAGTAGCACATATGAGTGTGAATTTGGGTATCATCCTTCACACCGCAGGCACTGAGGTGAAAACCCTTCACCGCCCAGTCGAGATAGTGATCCCACTCGCTATGGCGTAATGGCAAGCCTTCGCGGAAAGCAGGTTCATCGATCTGGATGGCAGCGATGCCAGCAGTTTCCAAGTCCACCACTTCATCGCGAATAGCCAGGGCGATCTGATGGGTGGTGACGGAGCGTGGCTGGTCGTCGCGCACGAAGCTCCACTGGAGGATCGTAACCGGACCGGTGAGCATCCCCTTCATCGGTCGATCGGTTAGGGTTTGAGCATACTTAGACCAGTAGACAGTCATGGGCTTGGAGCGGCTGACATCGCCAAACACGATCGGTGGCTTCACATAGCGAGTACCAAAGCTCTGCACCCAGCCGTTGCTTGTAAAGGCAAAGCCTTCGAGATTTTCGCCAAAGTATTCCACCATGTCATTGCGCTCGAACTCGCCGTGAACAGGCATATCAATGCCGATCTCGTCTTGAAAAGCAACGCATTTAGCAATTTCTTCCTTAATGAACTGGTCGTAGTCTGCATCACTTAGGGTTCCTTTCTTCCACTGGGCGCGTGCATGACGCACTTCTTTGGTCTGCGGGAACGAGCCGATGGTCGTGGTTGGGAAATCTGGCAAACTGAGTTTAGCCCGCTGCTTGGATTGGCGTTCGGCAAAGGCAGAGGCGCGGTCGAAATCGCTAGGCTTAACTTCAGCAAGGCGCTTTTTCACGGCATCATTATGGATGCGCTTGCTGGACTTTCGGGAAGCAGCGGCGGCACGGTTAGCTTCAAGAGCTTCCACACTTCCGACTTCATCAAGAAGTTGCCGGAGTTCACTGACTTCTGTGAGTTTCTCGTCGGAAAAAGCCAGCCAGCTTTTCAGCTCTTCATCAAGCTTTCGTTCGTTTTGCAGGGTTACAGGCGAATGCACAAGTGAGCAGCTAGGTGCGACCCAGAGCCGATCCGCGCCAACAGCGGCCTTGGCCTTCTTCAAAACTTCTAGTGAGGCATCGTAATCATTCTTCCAAATATTGCGGCCTTCGACGATTCCTGCGGAGAGAATTTTGTTCTTCGGGAAGGTTGCCAGAACAGTGTCGATGTCCTCTGAACCCCGCACAAAATCGAAGTGTAAGGCGTCAACCGGCAACGCAAGGTAGTCGTCAAGATTATCTCTTACGCCACCGAAATATGTGGTGACGAGCAGCTTTGCCGAACCTTTGGCCTTGGAGAGGCGATCGTATGCTGCCTTCAAAGCATCGCGCTGTAGAGCGCTAAGATCGGTGGAAATAATCGGCTCATCGAGCTGTATCCATTCCGCTCCTGCGGCTGCAAGCTTGCCGATAATCTCTTCATAGACGGAGACAAGGTTATCGAGAAGGGTCAACGGATCGAAGTCTGGGTTGCTAGAATCCTGTACCTTGCCTAGGGAGAGGTAAGTCACGGGGCCGACTAGCACTGGCTTCGCGTTAATCCCCAGTGCCTTAGCTTCCGCGAACTCATCAAAGACTTTGGTGCCGCTTAGGGAAAACGTTGTGTTCGCCCGAAACTCAGGCACGATGAAGTGGTAATTCGTATCGAACCACTTTGTCATTTCGCTGGCGAAAGTGGAAATCTTGTTTGCTTGGCAGTCCTTCTCGTCTTCAACCAAAGAAGCGCCGCCCTCGGTACCACGAGCGATGGTAAAAACGGTGTTGATATCCGTCTGCCCACCTTGCCACTCGAAACGCGACGGCACATTGCCAAGCAGGCAGCTCATGTCTAGCACTTGGTCGTAAAAGGAGAAGTCGTTGACCGGGATCAGATTGATTCCGGCTGCCTGTTGCTTCTTCCAGTTTATTTCGCGCAAGTTCTTGCCAGTGGCTATCAGCTCAGACAGAGGCAGCTCGCCTTTCCAATATGCTTCCGTAGCCTTTTTTAATTCACGCTTGGCTCCGATGCGAGGGTACCCCAGGGAATGTGTTTTGATAGTTGTCTTATGGCTGTTACTCATAGAACTTGTCTCCGATGTAAGAGTATTCCAGCAAATTTCTTTTGCTGTTTTCCTTGTTGTCTATTGGACATTAATCTTACTATATCTATCAGACTTGACCTTGACAAGGGAATACAAATGATGTTTATTCATGGAGTAATGAGCAAAATTCATGGAAAACTGAGCAATGACATTTCTCGAACGCAGCCACCTTGATATTATCCGCGCGGTTGACTTGCATGGGAGTATGACCGCAGCCGCAAATGCGCTACACCTGACACAATCGGCGTTGAGCCACAGTATGCGTAAGCTGGAAGATCGGGTAGGGGTAAAGCTTTGGCATAGGGAAGGACGTAGCCTTCGCCTCACTTCGGCAGGAAACTATTTGCTGACCACAGCCAACCGCCTGATTCCCCAGTTCGTCCACGCAGAAGAACAATTAGCACAGTTCGCTCGTGGTGAGCGGGGAACATTACGAATTGGTATGGAGTGCCACCCATGCTACCAGTGGCTGCAGAAGATCGTCACTCCCTACTTGCGCGCCTGGCCGTTGGTGGATTTTGAGGTCAAACAGAAGTTTCAATTTGGCGGCATCGGTGCGCTCTTCGCATACGAGATTGACCTGCTGGTGACACCCGATCCGCTGCGAAAAAAATCACTACATTTTGAGCCGGTATTTGATTATGAGCAGGTTTTGGTGGTCTCTTCGGAGCACCCACTTGGAGAGAAGGATAACGTCATCCCCCAGCAGCTCGGCGAGGAAGTGCTTTTCACCTATCCGGTTTCTCAGGATCGCCTAGATATCTACACCTACTTCCTCGCTCCAGCGGGCATGACGGTGAGAAAACAGAAAGTGGTCGAGAGTACGGACATAATGCTTCAAATGGTTGCCTGCGGACGCGGAGTGGCGGCTCTACCACGCTGGCTGGTCGAGGAATTCTCTGAAAAATATCCCGTGCGTGCAGTGCGACTAGGTGCCAGTGGCGTCCAAAAGCAAATCTTCTTGGGTGTCCGTCGCACCGATCTTGAAGTTGATTATCTCAATGCTTTTATGGAGCTGGCTCGCAACTACAGTGAGCATTCTTGAATCACCTGAGTTCGGGATAAGGAAAGGAGGATGTAGTAAGCTGAAAGTTACCAAACATCAGAACCATCCTCCGCAATGACTACTAGCTTAACCTCAGTTCGGGATAAGCTTTAACCCTGTTAACCCGAACTCACGTTAATTATGGTTTAAATAACCAATTTATCAATATCTCAGTTCTGACAGATTCTTGGAAGTTGTTCATCTTGCCCAGCACTAACTCCTGGCTGGAATTCATCCCAAGTCTTACGTACTTGCTCGTAGCATTGAGGTGGTGTCATGGGTAGGTTTTTCAAGTAAAAGAACATCGCCCGATCGAAAGACTCCAGCAACAACACAACCTCTGTGGTTGGAGAATAATTATCGACAACTTCCAAGATGTGACCAATCATAAAGTCATGGGGCAAAATTGCAGTGTCAGGAGCCGCTAACCAGGCATTCAGGAACGGCGCAAGGCGAGAACGTCCGACAAAATGGGTTTTGAATGATTCTCCGCTAACCCCCAATGCTGGAGAATTTGTGCTACAAACAATCGCACCGCGCTTCTGACTGAGATGACCAACCCAAGCATTATAGCCAATGACCAGCAAATTACTGGCAATAAAATCTTGATGCCAATTCGATCCATCGCTTGTTTGACTCATTAGAGACCTCTATTTTGAAAGCAAATCCAGTTGGAATTTAGGCTAAAGGAGCTATGTCGATGCCTAGTAATGATCGAGAAAACAGGACTTACGCATTACCGCTATATCTGTAGGGGCGATTCGCGAATCGCCCCTACATTTAGGGTTGGATTTGGCAATTTGCGTAAGTCCCGATCAAGAAAAATTAGAGGTCGCCTGGATTTAAGGGCGACCCCATTCCCGATCGCTCTTACGCACTAAAATATCTAGCGACAGGATGATAGACGACAAAAGCAGTGGTCGATTGCTCTGGATAAAGCTGTTCGCTCTCATCGATCAATAACCCAATACGATCGCATCCCAATAATTGCAACTGTGGCACTTGATCCATCACCGTCGGACAAGCTGGATAGCCAAAACTATACCGAGAACCCTGATACCTTTGGGCTAATACATCGCGAATGTTATCTGGCTCTAAATCTCCATAGCCTAATTCCCGCCGAATCCTGGCATGACTCCATTCTGCCAAGGCTTCCGCCAACTGGACTGCCATCCCGTGGAAGTACAGATAATCCGTGTACTTGTTGTCTTTATAGAGTTCCTGTGCTTTCTCGGTGGCAATTTCTCCCATAGTGACTGCCTGCATAGGCAAGACATCAAATTGATTCTGTTCGAGGGGGCGGATGAAATCAGCAATGCACAGCCGACGCCCGGATTTCTGACGGGGGAATGTCCAAGTGACGAACGGGGTTGCTGTTTTCGGTGTTAACCCCTGCTCGATAACACTAGGCTCGTAAACATGAACAGAATTGCCGATCGCTGCACAGGGGAAATAACCATAAACTAGAGTGGGTTCCAACCATTTTTCTGTGCGAATTTTTTCCTTCCATTCTTCCAATATCGGATGAACCTTTGATGCCAGGAACCAATCATATTCCTCGCGAGATTGACCTTTCGGTTTACGGAATTGCCATTGACCAGCAAACAGTGCCTGCAAATCCATGTACCAGAACAGTTCTTCTAAATCTAGATCGCCACTCTGAAGAATTTTCGTCCCCCAGAAAGGCGGCGCAGGACGTTCGATATCAATCGCCACATCTTCCGAGCGTTTGGTATCAATGACAGTGGGTTCATCGGATTTCTTCCCATCGCCATTGAGTTCTCCATCGGATTTGGACCCATCACCATTGAGTTCTCGATCTGAATCTTCAATCGCCTTGCGTCCCTTTTGGTTAAACTGAGCGAATTCCCCTGTAAAGCCTTCGGTATCCACCCAGGAATGCTGTTCTTTGGCGGGCATCAGTCGATCCATAAAGGTCAAATCGGCAAAAGCATCTTTACCGTAAATCACCTGCCCGTTGTAAGTATCTTGACAATCTCCATACACAAACTTTGGTGTTAGTGCTGCACCGCCTAAAATCACTGGAACTGTAATACCTTTAGCATTAAATGCTGCCAGATTTTCTTTCATAAATGCTGTAGACTTCACCAGCAAGCCACTCATGGCAATACAATCAGGCTGATGCTGCTCATAAGCTTCGACGATTGCCTCAATGGCTTGTTTAATGCCCAGATTGACCACCTTGTAGCCATTATTGGTCAAGATGATATCCACCAGATTCTTCCCGATATCATGGACATCGCCTTTAACGGTAGCAATCAGGAATTTACCTTTACCGCGATCTTCGTCCTCGCCTTCGATTTTTTCCATGTAGGGTTCGAGGAAAGCAACGGCAGATTTCATGGTTTCGGCTGACTGCAAGACGAAGGGCAATTGCATTTGACCAGAGCCAAACAGTTCCCCCACAACCTTCATCCCATCCAACAAGAAAGTATTGATAATTTCCAGTGCTTTATGACCTGCATCTAAACCTGCCTTTAACGCATCATCTAATCCAATCCGCTCGCCATCAATAATATGTTGCTTCAAGCGTTCGTCGATGGGCAAATCTGCTAAGGAAGCACTCGATCTAGCATCTTTTGCACTCACCCCCGCAAAAATTTCCGTCAGCTTCGTCAATGGATCGTAGGTGCAAATATCGCCTTCAAATTTGCGCTTGTCATAAATCAAATCGCGACATATCTGTTGATGTTCTTCGTCAATCTTCGATAACGGCAAAATCTTGGCAGCAGAGACAATCGAACCATCCATCCCAGCTTTCATCGCTTCATTCAGGAAGACAGAATTTAAGGTGATGCGAGTAGCTGGACTCAAGCCAAAAGAAATATTAGAGACCCCCAGCATAAAGTGAACGCCGGGCAGATTTTCCCGAATCAGTCGAATTGATTCGATGGTTGCTTTGGCATTTTCCCGATCCTCCTCAATCCCAGTTGAAATCGGTAGGGCTAAGGTATCATAGAAAATTTCATGGGGTGGAATCCCAAACTTGAGCGCATCCTCATAAGCGCGTTGGGCAATCTCGAATTTTTTCTTGGCGGTTCGAGCCATTCCCTCTTCATCAATACAGCCGATGACAACTCCTGCACCATATTCCTTCGCCAATTCCAACACTTTAAAAAATCGCTCTTCTCCATCTTCATAGTTGGTGGAATTGAGCAAACATTTACCCCCAGCGACCTTGAGACCTGCTTCCATTTTTGTCCACTCGGTGGAGTCGAGCATCAGTGGGAGGGTCGTATTAGTCACGAGTCGCGATACCAGTTCTCGCATATCCCGTTCTCCATCACGCCCGACGTAATCCACGTTTACGTCCAGCATATGCGCCCCTTCTTTGACCTGGGATTTAGCGATCGCCAATAACCCATCCCAATCATCTTCATTCAACAGCTTGCGGACTTTCTTAGAACCACTGGCATTTAATCGCTCGCCAACGATTAAAAAAGAATTATCCTGCTCGTAGGTTTGGGCGGAATAAATGGAAGCTGCTGCTGGCGTATAGGAGAGTGACTCTCGAATCTCCCCTACAGTATTTTTTCGCACCGAACGCTCTTTTAGTGGGGTGTGTTCCACAGCCTCGGCTAAAGCTTGAATATGTGCTGGGCGCGTACCGCAGCAACCACCGACAATCTGAACTCCATGTTCGGCAATGAACCCTGTCATGGCAGTTGTATATTCTTCGGGGGTCATTTTATAAACTGCCTGACCGCCAATATTTTCTGGTAGTCCCGCATTGGGAATACAGGAAATGGGGAAAGGTGAATTTTCTGACAGATACTTAATATGAGAAGTCATCAAATTGGGACCCGTCGCACAATTTAGCCCCAAAATATCAATGGGGAAGGGTTCCAGAATTGCCAGTACCCCAGAGATATCGGTTCCCACCAACATGGTTCCCTGGATTTCCATGGTCACGGACACCATTAAGGGGATTCGCGAACCTTTTTTGGCAAATACCGCCTCAAACGCACTCAATGCTGCCTTAATTTGCAGAACATCTTGACAGGTTTCGACGATGAAAAGATCGGCTCCCCCGTCATAGAGACCTTCTGCTTGCACCATGAAGCTCGATCTCAATTCATCATAGGTAATATGACCGAGGGTGGGTAGCTTAGTTCCTGGACCGATGGAACCTGCGACAAATCTTGGTTTTTCGGGAGTGGTAAACTCATCCGCACAACTGCGAGCCAATTCTGCTGCCTTTCTACTTAGCTCGTAGGCGCGATCGGCTAGATCGTACTCTGCAAGGACTAAGGGGCTAGAGCCAAAGCTATCAGTCTCGACAACATCCGCCCCCGCTGCAAGAAAATCACGATGGACCTTGGCCACTGCCTCTGGCTTGGTGATGACTAAATATTCATTACAACCTTCATATTCCGCTCCACCAAAGTCCTCGGCGGTCAAGTTTTGGGATTGGATGTTAGTTCCCATTGCGCCATCAAAGATGATCACTGGACGCTCTGGACTCTGGAGCCGTTGGAGAAATGAAGTCTTTAACTGAGGTTTCGGAGTTTCAGTACTTAGCATAAGCGTAATGGTTATAGTTGGCCTTGGACTTCTCCTGCAACCTTTTTCTTTTTAACCCCAAAGCAATTCATCTTGGAAGGTTGAGGAGGATAATCATGTATAAGAATGATAATCATTCTCATGATTAAGATAACATAAAAATCCTTTTTATTTATTTACAATTGTGTGGGGTTAGGGCCATCACCATAAACGGCTTTTGGATCAAATATTTTCTCGGTTTCAGTAAAAGTTAACTGTAGTGGTTGCTGGGAAGAAACAGTTAAGTTGTGTAAGTCCCAATAACCGGATTCTATATGACTCCTAAATTAATACTACATTTTGTCGTGCGTAATGTAGGTTATAGGAGTCGGTAATGTAGAAAGTTTACCCGGAAATGCTACCTATACTCTTTATAATCCTAATACTAATGAAGTTTCTTTTAGAACTGTGACGTACTCCCCGCACTAAAGCGACAGGGATTCTAAATATTGCTATTTAGACTTCCTCTTTCATCGAGTCGGCTTACTCGTTTGAGTTTCCTCATTCAAGCAGAGGCCAGTCTCTCCAGAGGTGTTATATCAAATCCGGTAGCATCGGAGTAATTAAACCTGAATTTTCGGCCACCAATGGTAC
>NZ_RCBY01000272.1 GCF_003838195.1 Okeania hirsuta | reverse complement strand
AATAATTTTAATCCACGAACTATCAATCAATTTAGCAGATTCTGACTTGAGAATATATTTTTTTGTACCTGTCTCTTCTTTTTCTACTACCTCAAATCCCTGTTGTTCAAAAAAATCTACAACTGGTTTATTTTTTTTGGTGGGAATATAGGTAGCGCTAAGTTGAATTTCAGGATAGTTGGTGAGATATTTAGTTTTCAGATGGTTAACGATCGCCGTTTCTATTCCTCTACCCATTGCTCTACAACTCATTATCAAACTATCAATGAGCAAATAAGGTTTTTCTCGGAGGTCAACCAAATATAGAGCTATTATACCAATTTCTCCAAAGTTATCATGGGCAGATACTACAGTCAAGTCATAATTCCCATCTCGAAAAAACTCCTCTACTTCTGCCATTGAATAACGAATAGTTGTCAGATTAAATTGATTAGTTTTGCTAAATAATTGATGCACGCGAGGTAAGTCTTCTTCCGTTGCTTCCCAAATCTTAATTTCTGTTCCTAAACTTTGCAAATAGCTTGTCATATCTCCAATTTGCTGCTTATGATCTTCCCGTTGTTTATTTTGGATATACTGAGTAGCTTTGCTTAAATCATCTTGCAAAATCTGGATTTTTTCAAACTCATTCAGTTGGTCTAGTAATCCTGAATAAGTAGCAGGATCGGATGGCAATAATATAGTTTTAACTTCTGGCATCATTTGAGTAACTAAACTGCACTCTGCCGGATTATCATCTATAAAAACTAAACTATCTGTGCCAATATTTAAAGTAGAGGCAATCTTTTGTAAATTTTCGTGCTTACGTTCCCAGTTGATTTCCATTGCTGAAAAGTCAGATTTTTTCAGCGGCATTTCTGGTCTTTTTTCAAAAGCTTCTAAAGCATCATTGATATTATTTTTACTACAAATTGCCAGTAATATTCCTCGGTCTTTAATTGTTTTAATTTTGCGTTGAAATTCTAAAAATGCTTCGGAAACTGGATCGCCTTGACCTATTTTAATACCCATTACTCCTTCTTCTCCAACTACTCCTCCCCACAGAGTGTTATCTAAGTCGAGTACAAGACATTTTTTGGTATAACCTTTTATTGCTTTTATATATCTAATTAATTCCCTGGCAATAGTTGGGAGAAAATTTTCTCGCCATTCCATTTTGGCGATATAATACATTTTTGCATTCTGGACTTGTTCTTTACCAAACCTTGAAGCTAACCGTTCAATATCAAAAAGATGTACTCTTGACTCTTTTTTTAGTAAACGCAGGAGTTCCAAATTTAATTCTAAATAAAATTCTGATTCTCCATATTCCTGATTCAGGTCAGCAATACCTGTTTGATAAAAATTTGGCTGTAGAAAGTTACTTATCAGAATATTGGCACTGGTTTGATTAACTGCTACTTTTAGCCAATCTGATATGTGGGAAATAATAAAATTTAAGCTGTTTTTTCTTTCATCTAAAGATAAGCTTGAATACTCATAATATATTTTTGGTTGTAACTCC
Source organism: Okeania hirsuta (assembly GCF_003838195.1). Taxonomy (GTDB): domain Bacteria; phylum Cyanobacteriota; class Cyanobacteriia; order Cyanobacteriales; family Microcoleaceae; genus Okeania; species Okeania hirsuta. Next base: position 7,246 of record NZ_RCBY01000272.1, on the reverse strand, counting down.
CTGAGAGATATATCTAAATAAATTAAATCAGGATTATAGTTAATCAGGGGAGAATTAGGATTGAGTAATTCCTGAAAATATTGCTGATAGCTGCCAATATATTCTCCTGCAATTATTCCTTCAGAAACAGAGAAAACATTCACATAGGAAGGTAAAGGTTCAATTGTATAGTTTCCTAGATAGGCAATTTTAAATTCTGGTTTCTGAGAGAGTTTTTTGATACTTTTATCAATTAAGCTAATTTCTGTACTTTTAATTTCTGAAAAATCTACTTGTTTAATTAGATCGACTAATTCATCAAGAGAATTTGCTTGTTTCAAAAGTTGCTTCAGCTTTTTATCCATGTTTCCTACATCTCTAATTAAATACTTATCTATTTAACCTAATTATGTACTTATAACCATCCCTGTTCTCGGTACCAATCCCTAGTTTTTTGAATCCCTTCTTTAATCGAGTATTGGGGTTCAAATCCTAAAACTTCCTTGGATTTTCCAATAGAAAATGCCCGATTATTTTGGAAAAAACTTACCCTTCTTCTATGTAAAGGTGGTTCAATATTCAAAGGAACACAAACCTTTTCACAAAGTGTTGCCAAAGTCAAAACCGGACCTAAAGGAACTCTAATATTTGGAGGTTTAACTCCCAATTCTGTAGCAATTAATTTACACAATTCATTAAGAGTTAAATATCCTTCTCCTCCAAAAATAAATACTTCTCCTATTGCCTTTTCATTATTTAGACAAAGTAAAAATCCTCGCACTACATCATCTATATAAGAAGGATGAAATAGTACATTTCCATCTCCAACTATCACAAATCGCCCTTTCTTGATCATTTTAAACAATTTCAACATTCGGCGATCGCCGGGTCCGAATAATGAGATGGGACGAATTACGGTAATTGGTAGACCTGTTTCTCGATAAAATTCCCACACTCGTTTTTCAGCAATTAATTTTGTTTCTTGATAAAGGTCTGTAGGATTAAAGGCAGTCTCTTCATTAGCTGGAATTTCTAGGACAGTTCCATGAACTCCAATAGTGCTACAATGAATCAGATGTTTCACGTTATGCCTTTTTGCAGCTTCTAAGACGTGATTTGTACCTTCTACATTAACTGCATGAGCTTCTTTGTCATCCGATCCACCTTTGCGAAAATTTGACACTACATGGATGACATTATCTACACCTTCGACTGCTTTTTCTACAGCTTTTGCATCTCTGATATCTCCCCAAACTACATCATACTTCTCAGAACTATTGTTATTAGGAATTCCTGTTGCAGGAGGACGAGCAAAAATTCGCACATTGTTTCCTGCTGCAGATAATTGAGAAACTATATGACTTCCCAGGAAACCTTTACCACCTGTTACTAATACTTTACTCATTAGCCAACTAAAATTTTAAATTATGTTTAAATTATATTTATCGGTTTATACTGCTTATGCACTTAATCGTAAAGCCAACTGGTTACGAATAAATCGAAATGGTGTTTCCAGGGAACCATAGGGTTGAATTGAAGTAGTAGGGTTTAATAAAATCTGCTTCATGCTTTTTCCTGGTTCCACTATATTAAATTCACCCTCTACTATAAACCCAAAACTTCCTGGTTTGGTATATTCAGATTTTAAGGGTAGAGGGTCTGTTCCTGGCAAAACTTTCCATCCCTTTTTTTCAGCTAGTTGAAAATAAGATGGTCTTGACCAAAAATTAGGACGACCACTATTGTCACCGAGACATATCATAGAAAGGGTATCTGAATTTAATAACTTTTGTAAAATATTACCTCTCTTCCCTATCCATTTTCCTACTCCCCAAGGTAACACAGGTATACTATCTTTTGATACTATGTTTTGGATGGTAGTTTCTACAGGTAAACCATCTACAAATTCATTATCTGAAATTAAGGCTAAAACTTCTAATTTTTCTGCGGTTACAATTTGCCGACCAGCAATGATGAAAATTTTTTGATTCTCGTTATTAGTGGCAGAAATTGATATTGATTCTTGAGTTGGAGCTAATTTCCAGTTATTAATTTGCTGATGATTTTGAGCATATTCTAATATTTTACTAAATTCAAAATCACCAAGCATTTCTGTTAAAAATATCAAAAAAACCGAGTTTTCAGTATCGGTTTTCGTTCTTGATATTTTATGAAAATTTGCTAGAGATGCATTCAATAGTTGGTCAAGTTCAAAACATTTATGAATATGAACGTGAGCATCTGCAATAATTTTTTGATTTATTTTGACTTGACTATTCATTGATTTATTCAATAAATTTGCTAGAGCGAAAATTTTTCCACAGCCATAATATACCGACAATTAATATTGAGTAAGACAATTCCCAAGTAATAAATATAAAATGGCTGACATCAAATAATCCTCTGGAGTGATGAACTGAGGGAAAAAACGGTATTGCTGACTTCAAATATGTATCTGTAAACGGCCAGAAAAGTTGTAAACCAGAACCACTTGTGGCAGTGAAAAAGTCTAAAACCAAATGAGAACTATAGATAACTAAAGTAAATAAAAATAGTTGTTTAAAGGAAGATTTGCGACAATAACTAATTAGCCAACTAACTATGAAACTAAAACCAATGGCAAAAACAAAAGTGTGAGTAATACCCCTATGAAATCTTTCGCCTGTGATTAACTGAGGTAGAAAATCAAAGTCAGCAAAAATAGCGACAAAAACAGGATAAAAAGTTTCCCAGCTCCACCAACGAGAGGGATAATATTTCAATTTTTCCTGGGGTAGAAACTTAGCTAGTACATATCCAGAAACTGAGTGAGCTATTGGAGATGGCATAGTTAAAAATTGTTGATATAAAGGAAAAGTATTAAAATAATTTTGGCGCTGGTATCAGGATAGTTATACTAATTAACTTAAACAATCTCCCCGAGAATTTCAAAACTAAGGGGAGCAAATAATCAGCTCAATTTTTGAGGGCTTAAAGTTTGTTTTTTTCAGATAATTTTACTTTCAATTTTCTGACAAAAAAAAGGTCTCAAGCCTCCCCTTTGAAGGGTATGAAAAAAACAAATCCATTAACAGGAAAGGAAAGGAAAAAACATAGTTACCACTTGGGAGGCTAACTGATAAATGATAACTGAAATGACTTGGATAAAACAAAATTAGAGATTTCCTGGAGTTTATCTAGACGGAAATTTTGACTGGGGTAAATCCAAAAATATTTTTGATTTCCTCTACTTCTTGTTGTAATTTTGTCGGACTCCAACCTAACTCTTTGCTCATAACTTCAGCACAGAATAGAATAGTTTCATCCCCTGGATATCCAGCACTACCTAATTCTGTCCGGCGCAATATTACATCACTTAATTTATGAGCCATTTCTTGATGGATAGCATGGAAAATTTCAGCTTTAATAACTTGCAGTTCACTCTCAGGATTATCCAAATAATTCAGAACTTCTGGATAAGCAGAGCCATAGTTATAAACTAGGCGACGAATAGTTGATTCTGTTAAACCTTTTCCTTGGTTTTCTACAATAGCATTCTGTAAAAAAGCGTTAAAATTTTCTATTTCCCCACCATATATAGGTGTAACTGATGAAACTGACTTAGGAGATTTTTTCCCTAATGATTTGAATAGATAATTAACTACTTTTTCAGCTACGTCTCTGGCAGTGGTATATTTCACTCCTACTATTGAAATTAAACCTAATAATCCAGTTTCGGAATGATCTAAAATTTGATAATGTTTGGCTAAGACGGGTTCGCCAGTTTTAGGATTAACATTAGTTGTTGGTAGCATCCCCCCATGTACAAATGAAATTTCTTCTCGCTTTAACTTTGCTCCTGGATATGCTTGGTTAATAGCAGTAATAAATTGATTTATGTCTTCTTCTGTGATTTGAAAATCATCGGGGTCTTGAGTATAAACTGCATATTCTGTACCAATCATAGACCGCCCACGCCAAGGAGAAATAAATAGAAAGCGACTACCTTTGTTAACTATACCATCTGAGTCAGCAGAACTATTTTTACTGGTAATACCTACTGCATATTTTTCAAATAGAGGACGAGTGGTAACTAAATTCATTGCTTTAGCCAAACCAAAAGGCGATCGCTCTTGTTGGTTGACCATACCTAGAATTTTATTTACCCAAGCTCCAGAGGTATTGATAAATGTTTGACCACGGATATCTAATTTATTTCCAGTTAGTCGGTCTATTGCCGTTACGCCAGTAATGCGATTATCATTTTGAATAAACCCATTAACTTCAACATAGTTTGCTACAGTTGCGCCTTTTTGGTCAGCAGAGCGTAAAAATGATATGTTCAGTCTTTCTGAATTATAGACTTGAGCATCATAGAATATAGCTCCTCCGGTCAAACCTTGAGTTGAAATACCAGGAAGTAACTCCAAACATTTCTTTTGAGAAATTACACGACCGTTAGGAATATGTTTTTGTTGGTCTAGGAGTCTGTTGCGATCGCAACTTACCAAGTCATTAACTGCTAATGCTATAGACAAAGCTTCTTTTCCCTTCAACCCATGTCCATAAGTAGGGATCAAAACTGGCAGTGGATGAATAAGATGGGGTGCTATTCTCATTAAAGTGGTGCGTTCGTGAATTGACTCCCGCATCCGCTTAAAATCGGCATTTTGTAGATATCGCAGTCCTCCGTGAATAGTTTTTAAGCTATTAGCAGAAGTTGCCGCACCAAAATCATTTTTTTCTACAAGGGCTACAGAGAGGCCACACAGACTTGCTTCCCTAGCTAGAGTAGCTCCATATATTCCCCCACCTATTACCAGTACATCGTAAACTTGATTAGTTAGTTCCGTTAAATTTCTTTCCATAACATCTGAAATCTAAGGATGTAGATAACGAAGATAACTTTAGTGACATACTCGCACACTAACCTGACGGTATAGTGTGGGCTTCTCGTTTCACAGTCCCGGTATCCCGTCGGACTCCACGAGCTTTAAGAACGAGATGCCCCACCGCTCTTTTTGCACATAAAAAACTGCTCACCTAGTTCCGGAATAAGATTTTACGTTTTCCCACAGTTGACTAGGAATTCGGGCCAATAACCCCATATCCTATTAAATTTTCATGGTTCATTACTGGCGGCGATTAGCTCAAACCAGCATAGTTCAATGATAACATAAAAATTTGTAAATTAATTAGACATCGAGTCCCATTAATTTACCGCCGATTCATCTCACGCCAAATCGGCGATTTAGCTAACCTTAAGATACTTGATAATCTCCTGATTGCACAAGCTTTTTTTCAGAATCTCCATTCTGATTTTTGTCAGAGTTAATTGTTTCTTTTACTTGATTGTAGATACTACCTAACTTTTCACAAAAAGCAGCATAACTATGTTTTTTCTGAACCATGTTTTTACCTGCTTCCCCTAATTTAAATCTTAATTCAGGGTCTTTAATTAGAGAAATTATTCCTTTGGAAAAAGCTTGAGGATTAGAGTGAGATAACATTGCTGTTTTGTCATCTAATACCTGAGTATGAGTTGGTAAATTAGTTGCTAAGACAGCTTTACCACTATCAAGATAAGAATATATTTTCATTGGTGTATTCTTACCTTTTATCCGAGGAGATACTAAAACGTCAGCTTGAGCAAGATAATTTCCTAATTCACTAGCAGGTTTCTTTCCTAGAAAATATACTTTTTCTTGAATTCCTAACTTTTTAGCTTTATTTTGATATTTTTTAATATCTTCTTGCTCTCCTCCTACTATCACTAAATCAACTTCTTTTGTTTGTTTTAGTGCTAAAGCAAAACTATCTAGCAGTAAGTCCATACCTTGGTATTGTTCCAAATTACCCACATACATTAGCATTGTATTGCTAATTTTTAGCTCTTTTTTGAGGTTATGCTTAGTTGCAACTTTTTTTTCATTTAACAAAGAAATATCTGGTAATAGTACAACCTTTTTGGGTTGATATTGATTGATATTATTAGCCAAAGCTTGACATACTGGAACTACAACTTCTGCATTTTTGACTGCGTGTTTCTCAAGCCACTTTAAGACATAAATAAAAGGTGAAAGAAACGGATATTTTTCGATCATTTGCTGAGGTAAAGAAGAATCCATATCATAGATGTAAGGAATATTCAACAAAAATTTCAGTAGTAATGCGATAAATACTGATTCTTCTACAGCATGAATTAAACTATAACGTTTCTTGGAAAGTAGTCTAGCTACTTCTAGGAACATTAATAGGTCATAAATAATTTTCTTCCAAGAAAATCCAGGACGTACATTCTTGACAAATGGGATGTTGATTGTACGGTATATATTAGTATTTTTATAGTCAACATCTTTCCCTTGTGGATAGGTTACTACATCAATTTTATCGTTTTGTTGTGATAAAAATTTTAAAACTAAATTATCAGCAATAGGTGAACCTCGGTCTTGATAAAAAGGATGAGGAATTAAAAATAAAATATCTAAAGGAGAATTAGAGTTTTTGGTTTTGTCATTGATTATTTCCAGATTTTCATTGTTTTTTGCATCAAATAACTGTATTCCGTGATTTTTAGTTAAAGTAAATGATTCAACCATAATTAAAACCTTTTTAGCACCTCATAAATTTTGGCAATTATATTTGATAACGCAATTTTATTTGCAGATCAATCAAAAAGCTAGATATACTTGAATTCACAAAAGTATAGGTTGTGAATTCAACAGTTAATTGCTTATAGTAAGCATGAATTTCAAAGTTTTTTCTATTACTTAGTATCCTAACAATCAGCATCAGCAATTTCAAGTAGTTTCGAGGAACTTTACCAAAACTTTAAAAATTATGGCCTTTAGGCCCGATGATCTTCATCAGAATTTCATAATTCTCTTGTAAACTCAAGATTACATAATTAAATTCACTACTTATATTAAATATGTATATTGAAAACTTATTTATACAGAACATTACATTCCTCTCTAGGAGGTTTCGGAGTTGTATCCGTATCGGTACAACCATCTACTATTTCTGTTACTCTCTCCAAACTGTAGTCTAATTTCTGTCCAAATCAGGTGGCCAACCTTGATCTTCTATTGCATCCTGAAGTAGTGCTGCTATGGCCTCATCCTCATTCCATATTCAAGGGCAATACTAACTACCCCTAAAAGCTGAGAAATGTGACCCACATCTTGAAGCACAAAATGTAGTACAATAAAGGTACAAGCATCGTCATCAGAATTATCAGTCTACTTATTCTTGTATAGATAAAAAAGCGAGGGTTAAAGTATTGTTC
>NZ_RCBY01000271.1 GCF_003838195.1 Okeania hirsuta | reverse complement strand
GACCAAAAAGATAATTTCAGAATAGACTATGCGTTCGAGAGGCAATCACCATCAAAAAATACCAAAACTTTCAACAATCAAAACTCACCAAAAAATTCAATAATTAATACTTAAAAAAAACTAATTAAAATTGAAGATTAGATATTTATCAAAGATAATTATTCTAGTAATAATAAGATTTAACAATGAAACTCCAGCCAAAAAAGAGTATTTATGAGTATTTTAGTGAACTAGAAGACCCAAGAGTAGATAGAACCAAACATCATAAATTAATTGATATTATTACAATTACTATTTGTGCTGTAATTTGTGGTGCAGATACGTGGATAGATATAGAATCTTATGGTGAATCTAAATGTAAATGGCTAAAAAGTTTTTTAGAACTGCCTAATGGAATTCCATCTAACGATACATTTGCCAGAGTTTTTGCACCTTTAGACCCGTAACAATTACAACAATGTTTTTGATCATGGATTCAGTCAGTAAATCAAATAACTAGAATGTTGCGATATAACTGCCGCACTTGCTCCGCCAACGCGACAATGACCTTAGTTGGAGTTAACTAGATTTCAACTTTGTAGCTTTTGGGCTTACCTGTTTGAATCATACCCTTGGGCATGGCACATTGCACAAATAACTCCACTGCCTGAGCATCAAATTTTCGTCTTTTGGAGTAGGGTAAAACCTAGTTCTAAAACTTGCGCTAGGTGTGGAACTGTTAAAGAAGCTCTGTCTTTATCAGAGAGCGTAATCAAATTGCAAACCCTACAATTTTAGCCGCGATGAGACTTGTTTGGCAGGGTCTAAAATTCAGCTATGGCGGCAGTGATAGCTACGCTTCCGGGTTCCGCGTTTTCGCGCTGAGCCTGTTCGCGCAGGCAAACGTCGTGACAGCGTGTGGACGGTGAGTGCCGACACTGCCAGCGTGAAGCAGGAATAGAAAATCAATCATAGAGTTGATAGATTATCTAGGTTTCTAAGAACGGTGAGTATCTACACATCTAAAGATGCGAGAGTTATTTAGTAATTCTAATTATCAGAGAATAAACTGTTAATTATTTGACAGGAAAAGATTTTACAAAAAAGTAATATATTTTTATTAGCAGTAACCATATATCTGGTAAGACAAACTTATATTTTTATGTCTAGTTGTGGCCAGATTAACTGTTAAAAATATAGGGTTAAGTTAAATCCGGTTCTTCATGCTTTCTATAGAAGAAGTCAAAACCATTCAATTACTAAGCACGAATTTTACTCAATCTTACTTGAATTATAGGGTAGCAGACTACAATAGGCAAACTTTTGTCTGAGTTTGGAGTCGTAGGTCATCTTCTCAATTTAGAGGGTGTCAAAAAGCGAATTATATATATAGTGCAGCTAAGTTGCATTAAGTTGTTAAACTGAGGTAGCTGTTATGCCTGCTAAAGATTTTCTTAGTTCAATGCAAAAGAAAAGATTGCAAAAAGCCTTACAAGAAGGTAATTGCTCTCATTTCCGAGAACGAGTATTGATGTTACTCCTATTAAATGACGGAAAAACTTATTCAGAAATTTCTGCATTTATCGGTTGTTCTTATAGAACAGTTGCTTATTGGTGTGTACATGGAGACCCAGACCAATTAGATAGTTTACGAGATCAACGAGAGCATGGTAACTTTCGTAAAGCTACAGAAGAGTACATTCAGTTATTGGTAGAAGTCAGCAAAAAATCTCCTCATCAGTTCGGTTATGAATGTCAACACTGGAGTGGAGAACGTTTAGCAAATTATCTTGCTGAAAAAACAGGAATCAAAATTAGTGGTACTCAAGTTAGGAGAATTCTTAAACAAAAAAATATTCTCCTTCCCAGAGGTAGATTACAAGTTAGTCATCGAGTAAATACTACAAAAAACAAACTGGAATGTTAGGCATTCATCTAAATTATGAAAATATGAACAGTTAATCTATGGAGTTAAATGCGGATAAATATACCTTAAAAATATTTATTTAGCATTTTTCCTTAATGTTTTTTACTAATTTATAGTAAAAAAATAATAATTATAGTTATTAACTATTGCAAGTTAAATGTATAACTATAAAAATCCTATAATTACTCAATTATAAAAAATAAAAAGAATATTAATTTGCTTATTATGAACATCTAATCTAAAAAAATTATGAAATATTAATTCTTATTATTAAAGCGTCAATTAAGCTTAAGTGAAAATACTTAAATCAACAACAAACAAAAGATTTGAGTTCTTCACTCCATGTATAGTTAGTTATATAGCAATCAGGACATTACTATGATTAATCAGCTAAATCAACTTACAGATGACGAGTAGTATTACTAACACAAACTTCTCAACAGCAATAACAGGGGGGTGTTATGACTCACAAAATGACTGAAAACTGTATCTCATGTGGCACCTGTGTACCCCAAATCCACTGCCCAACAGGTGCAATAACTATAGAAGATGAAAAATACTCCATTAATCCTGAACTATGTAATAGCTGTGAGGGTTATTACGAAGAACCTCAGTGTGTAATTCACTGTTCTATTAGTAGTCCTGTTCCCACTAAAGCCAAAAAAGGTAGGTATAAAGCTGAAACAAGAACACCCACAAGCTCTAATTTATTTCCCAATGGCAAGCATAGTCCTTTTGCTTCTTCTATCGCGATCTGGGAAGCTTGCAACATTCTGACGCAGAGAGAATCATTACCTTGGACAGTGAATGCAGAAGGTAAACTGATTTATCAACGTTCTATTAAGCAAGGTCAGGGTTCAATCAGTTTCAGCATCAAAGATGTGGAGTATTCATCTCAAATTATAAATGATGATGTCATCAAAGTCACAGATATGCCAGCAATGGATATCAGAGCAGCTTGTTTGCACCTAATTTATGCTGCCCATGCAGCAGTTATTGACAAACCATGGGAGCAAGAATTTGTGATCGATGACCAACAAATTGAAAGGTACTTAGGGTTAGAAAAACGCAAAGACTTATCGAAAGCAACTAAACTGAGTTTAATTAAAAACCTAGCTCAACAACCTTGTAATATTACTACTACTATTGATTGGCCTCAGCAGGGCAGAATTAATGCGTTCTCATTACCAGAAGATCAATTATGGCATATCTTAGACATTCAACATCACTTTTCTGAAGATTCTACAGGATGTAAACATCTTGTTGGTCTTACCTTTAGAGTCAAAGCTGGTCTTTGGACTAAGTATTTCCTCAACAGAGAAGGTTGCAAGCAGGGCAAAGCATTTTATCAATACGGTATTTTGCCTCAGTCGATATTAACTACAGTAATGAGTATCTGGCAGCAACATGAAGGTACTGCTCGAATGCTATTATGGTTATTATTTAAAACCAAAATGGGTAGGGAACAACGGTTGACTGTACCTACTCTAATGCGAGTAGCTTATGGCGAACAAAAAGTGATACGAGCATCTTCTTGTCGGGATGATCGAAAACGACTAATTAGAACTTTTGAAAGTGATCTGGAAGTTCTCAATCACTATGGACTTAAACCCGAATTTGACCCGGTAACTTACCCCCAGGAAATTCAGCCAATGTGGGCAAAATTAGCTGCTCTGCCTGATGATGGTGAAGAAGCTTTAGATTTCTGGATTGATGACGGTAGTAAAAATACAAGACTAACAGATAACGGCCCCAGAGGTAAGTGGAATATGTTATTAAACGCTCGTATCCTCTGGTTTAAATTGCCCGAAGAATGGGATAAACACTTAGCAGATTTTGAAAAACAAAAGCTACGCTATTCTAATAAGCGTAAAAGAACAAAAAAGCTTGCTGCGATCTGTGGGGAACAGATTATGACTGCTAGAAAAAATCAGCAGTTAAGTCAGAGACAATTGGCAACTATGCTTGGAAAAAGTCAAAGTTGGATTAGAGATATTGAGAGTGGACGCTTTCAAGTCAAAGGTGAAGACCAAATGCTATTACAGAATGTTTTAGGTTTGGGAGGGTAATCATTTAAAAAACGTCACTATATCAAAAAAAAGCAGATAGTTGGTACATCAGTAGATATATCTGTCCCCACCAACATGGTTCCCTGGATTTCCATAGTCACGGACACCATTAAGGGGAGTCGCGCACCTTTTTTGGCAAACACCGCCTCAAAAGCACTCAATGCTGCCTTAATTTGCAGAACATCTTGACAGGTTTCCACGATAAAAAGATCGGAACCCCCGTCATAGAGACCTTCTGCTTGCACCATGAAGCTCGATCTCAATTCATCATAGGTAATATGACCGAGGGTGGGTAGCTTAGTTCCTGGACCGATGGAACCTGCGACAAATCTTGGTTTTTCGGGAGTGGTAAACTCATCCGCACAACTGCGAGCCAATTCTGCTGCCTTTCTACTTAGCTCATAGGCGCGATCGCCTAGATCGTACTCTGCGAGGACTAAGGGACTTGAGCCAAAGCTATCAGTCTCGACAACATCTGCCCCCGCTTTGAGAAAATTACGATGGACTTTTGCCACTGCTTCTGGCTTGGTGATGACTAAATATTCATTACAACCCTCATATTTGGCTCCACCAAAGTCCTCGGCGGTCAAGTTTTGGGATTGGATGTTAGTTCCCATTGCGCCATCAAAGATGATCACTGGACGCTCTGGACTCTGGAGCCGTTGGAGAAATGAAGTCTTTAACTGAGGTTTCGGAGTTTCAATACTTAGCATAGATGTAATGGTTATAGTTGGACTTCTCCTGCAACCTTTTTAACCCCAAAGCTATTCAGCTTGGAAGGCTGAGGAGGATAATTATGTGTAAGAATGATAATTATTCTCAATTTAAAATAGCATAAATCACGATGGCGCACGAATGAGCACACAACAACGGTAAAGTTGATCGGTGTGAGACCATCTTATAATGAAGTCCAACGCTTTACCTTTCACATCCGCTCCGACGCAGGGTTAGGTACACAAAGGCTTGTCACTTCTGGGTTTCGTACCCTCACCCTGACCTACAAAGCGACTCGTTTGCACAACAAAGCGACGCACCCGCGTTCAAGACTGGAATTTTAAGGGACTATAAACCCATGGATGTTGAGGTGCGGGGACATAAGTTGTAATTACTAGCCGAAAAGTTCGTGCCACGCACCCCAATCTAACGAATTGCTAATTCGGATTACTTGGTGGTAACTGATTCAATTTTTCGATCATAGAATCAAGACCTTGTGCAACTTTATCAGATGTCTCGGCAGTATAACAAAGGCGAAACCATCCTGGTTCACTCCAGAAACACTCCTGTCCTCGAACCAGTAACACCTGTGCTTCTTCACGAAGATAGCGAGTTAGCTTCCCTTCATTCGGATCGTTGAATTCAGGAGGATATAAAGATTCACAGAGTAATGGATCTGGTTCAATTGTGGTTTGTTGAACGCGATCGAGATAGGCACTTAAGTCTATCCAGAAGAAAATCCCTCCCTTGTTGTTAGGGTGATAGGGAATCAATGCCTCGTCGAGCTTATCTTTAACTATGGAATAGGATGATGGCAATAACGAGCTTTGATATGTACTGATGGCATTATTTGCTACTGTTGGATCTGGCTCCCCTCCAGAGAGAAAGAGCTTTTGCAACATATACGGATTTAATGAACCAAATGGTGAGAACCCGGCAATACTCCTATTACAAGCATCTCCCTCCATAGATTCTTGAACTTGTTCCGATTTTGAAATGATACAACCCACCCTAAAGCCAGACAGACCAAAATCCTTTGACAGACCCCAAACAACATGTATCCGAGTAGGATATATGTTGTAGGCATCTAATCCAAAAGCACTGACAAATTCGTTACCTTCCACATTAGTATTCTGAGAACAGGCATAAATTTCATCAGAGATAATATGATAATCCGATCCCAGACCCAAAAAATATGCGTAAATCTCTTCCATCTGCTCTTTACTATAGTTTGTCCCTAAAGGGTTCTGGGGATTAGTCAGCACTAAGAGCTTGGCATTAGGATTGGCTTCAACCGCATCTACTACATTTTGTGTAGAGAGTTCAAAGTTCTCGCCAACTGGAAAATGGATAAATTCCATTTGGGGACGCTGGCTAAAACACCATGGAAATCCGTACCACATCGGCCCCGGAATTAGTACCTGGTCTCCAGGACTAAATAGGGAAAATCCAAGACATTCTAATGCTGCCGACACACCAGAAACTACAAAAATGTCATCTAAAGTAATCGTTCCAATCGGTAGACTCCATTGTTGTTCTAGAAATTGCAGAATACTTTGCCGATACTCAGGACTGCCATACACAACCGATGGATATTGTATATCTGTCGCTGAAATTACAGGAAGCTCATCAAAAATTTGGTTCTCTTGGTAAAAGTCTAGTAACAATACATTTTCAGCCGTAGATAGGTTGACTACATCACTATCAATAAATTGCTTGTAATATTTAGCCCTTTGTTCAGGGTTAACTATCTTCCGAAGTTGTTGAAGATAATGCTCTTTGGATAATTTCATGCTTACTTCCTTTACGCTTGTTACACCACCACATGTTGCAATAACTGCAAGTGGTTCATCCAAATAATCAATACCACCATAGACTTTTTGCAGAAGTCAAGTAATAAGTATGAGAATTGATTAAAACTTTCAGGACTTACGCCTGATGTGAATTAAAATTAACCCTTATTTTATAGTTTACTTTTGCAAGAGGTCTCATAGACAGAAGTTAAATGAATCATTGCCTAGTTTGAATTCGTTTGGATAACAAATAATATTGTCGGACGACTAGATACACCCCAGTCAAAACCTGCAAGGGAGTTAACATAGCCAAGGTTTCGGGTTCGGCAAATAATAGCAGTCCATCTTTGCGAATAGAAGCTAAAACAATAGGCAATGAGGCGACCGGGGGTAAATTAAACCATCCCATCAAAGGGTTAATAATATTGGCTAAAGTTGCGATCGCTCCTAACCAATTCAACACAGAAGCAATAACAGTAATAACTAAAAAGATGGGAATTGCATTGAACAAAAATTGATTAATAGTTGACTTAGCTTCGCGCCAAATTACTAACGAATCAGGAAATTCTTTGACTCTTCAGTTTGATCGTGTCTTATCCATTAAGCAGAACTCTAACTTGTGATTGTATTGTATTGCACATCAGTAATTCATGTAGGAAAGCCATTTATTGGACAATTCACGGAAGCCAGAAGTCAGAATATAGAATTTAATATGCCTATTTAAGCGAAGTTGATATAATTTTTCAAACATCAATCACTTAATGCCTTGGCCAAAGCATGGATAAACAATCAATATCAACAGGCTTAATTGCCGGACTAGCAGCTACTCTGTTTTTCAGCATTAGCTTTAGCCTCCTAGAATATACAATAAAATTAAGTATTGTATTGGGTGTAATTGCAGGCATTTCTGCTGGTTTATTAGGGTATTGGTCACAAATAGAATCAATACCAGAAATTCCAGAGAAAACAAATACTGAACCTATAGATTCCCCAAAACCACCAAAACCACCAAAACCACTTAATACATGGCCTAAAACACCTAGAGAACGTAGCGGTGTTTCTATCTTAAGTTGGCTTTCAAGGTCAAGTCAAGTTTCTTCCAGAAGATATCAAAAATCTCGAAAAAAATACTAATCTTTCACTTCTAATGTTTTTGTTTTTTTCTAAATTACTCCCTTTATTTATCTATCCTTTGGGGTTATCTTGCTTGCTAATGCTGATAGCTTTTATTTTATTGTGGTGGTATCCTAAATGGTCAGCATTAGTAATTTTTCTGGCATTTACAGTAACATTTATGTTTAGTAATTCGTGGATTTCTCAAGGACTTATTAAATCCTTAGAATGGCAAAATTTACCGCCGAAAGAATTACCTTCAGCAGAAGCAATTGTAGTTTTAGGTGGTGGAATTAAACCAGCAAATTCACCCCGACCTTGGGTAGATTTTAGTGAAGCAGGCGATCGCATTTTACATGGAATAAGATTATATCAGCAGGGTAAAGCACCTTTAATTATATTAAGTGGTGGTAGAGTTGATTGGAAAGATGGAGGGAACCCTGAGTCTGGAGATATGGCAGAAATTGCTGAAACTATGGGAGTACCAAAAACAGCAATTTTACAAGATACAGACTCTCTAAATACTTATCAAAATGCTGTTAATGTCAAACAAATTTTAGAGAAAAATGAAATTAAAGGCAATGTTTTGTTAGTAACTTCAGCACTGCATACTCCTCGCTCAATATCAATCTTCAAAAAACAGAAAATATCAGTAATTCCAGCACCAACAGATTTTTTAGTTACTGAAAGAGATTTACAAGAAATACAAGATAGTTGGCAAGGTTTTCTGTTAAATATTATTCCTGATGCTGCAAATTTACAAAATTCTACTAAAGCTTTAAAAGAATATATAGGTATAATAGTATATCGTCTGCGAGGGTGGTTATAATATATTTTTTTGTAGTCAGTAGTTAGCATGAAACAAAGGATTTAATATATAGCAATATTGTCTGAATTGCAAGATATTGTAGATTTTTAGGGAATAGTCAATTCAGTTATCAGTTATCAGTTAGCCTTTTTACAGAGGAGTTAGTGGGACTTACACAAAATAGAAGTAGAAAATAGGCTCAAATATATATAGGAAAAGGCTTTTACCTCAAAAAAGCATAAATCCTTAATTACCAAGGGTTCTAGGGATTTTTAGTGCATTGACGCAATTTCCTGATCTAGACTGATATCATGTCCGTTTATATCGTTTGTGTAAACCCAAGGGTGAATATCTACAGGAA
>NZ_RCBY01000270.1 GCF_003838195.1 Okeania hirsuta | reverse complement strand
TGCCGATCTTCCGGTCAATGGGCGGATTCTTTGTATCGGTGTTGGTTTCGCCCTCAAGGATATTTAGTTAGTGCGGATTTAGCGTCTGATATGTCCACTTCGTCCTATTTCCATTGATATCATGTCCGTTGGTATCGTTTGTGTAAACCCAAGGGTAAATATCTACAGGAAATTTAGATTTTTTTCTGGCGAGGGTAGCCTTCTTCCCTTTTCTTTACTCTTCCCTCTTCCCTCTTCCTTCTTGCCTCTTCCTTCTTCCTTTCAAAGGGGGGCAAGGGGGGATGCCTTCTTCCCTTTTCTTTACTCTTCCCTCTTCCCTCTTCCTTCTTGCCTCTTCCTTCTTCCTTTCAAAGGGGGGCAAGGGGGGATGCCTTCTTCCCTTTTCTTTACTCTTCCCTCTTCCCTCTTCCTTCTTGCCTCTTCCTTCTTCCTTTCAAAGGGGGGCAAGGGGGGATGCCTTCTTCCCTTTTCTTTACTCTTCCCTCTTCCCTCTTCCTTCTTGCCTCTTCCTTCTTCCTTTCAAAGGGGGGCAAGGGGGGATGCCTTCTTCCCTTTTCTTTACTCTTCCCTCTTCCCTCTTCCTTCTTGCCTCTTCCTTCTTCCTTCCCTTTGCTATATAATGCCGATCTTCCGGTCAATGGGCGGATTCTTTGTATCGGTGTTGGTTTCGCCCTCAAGGATATTTAGTTAGTGCGGATTTAGCGTCTGATATGTCCACTTCGTCCTATTTCCATTGATATCATGTCCGTTGGTATCGTTTGTGTAAACCCAAGGGTAAATATCTACAGGAAATTTAGATTTTTTTCTGGCGAGGGTAGCCTTCTTCCCTTTTCTTTACTCTTCCCTCTTCCCTCTTCCTTCTTGCCTCTTCCTTCTTCCTTCCCTTTGCTATACAATACCGATGCTACCGGACATGATATGACTTCTCTTTCCTTAACTTGACACCAATGGTTGAAAACGCTAAAATTGCCAGAAGTTAATTGTGGAATTAGGAAGAATGTCTCTAGAAGATTTGTTGTCATCTAATTTTTGGGTTGCCAAGATGAAAACCTACTTCAAGGTCATGGACACTAACCAAAATGGTTTTTTGTCGCGCTCTGAATATGAAGAGATTGCGGAGCGGTTGGTACAAAATCAAAACGATCGGTCGAAAGACGAAGAAATTCGTGCAGTGTTTCGCTCCCTGTTTGATAACTTTGTTGCTGGAGGCAGTGAGGTAGATGCTGAAACCGAGATCGGTTACGAAAAGTTCCTAGCCAATGCTGCAAAGGCGGTCTCGTTGATGCAATCGTCGCGTGAAGCGGGTAGACGAAAGAACGAAGTGTTCTTTGATTTCGTAGATACAGATGGCTCTGGAAAGATATCCCGTGAAGAATACCGAAAGTATCTAGCAATATACTCTGGGGGAGAGGATACCGACCGTGCCGATCAAGCTTTCGACAGCATTGATGTTGATGGCAATGGTTTCATCTCCCGCGTCGAGTTCATTGAAGGTCATATGAACTACTGGTATGAACCCACTAGCGATCCGAGCTATTCTCCGCTTCCCTATGGGCCATTGGTAGATTCATAATATTAACCCGAGTTTGAGAATCGGCTGCGTGGTAGGTATGGACTTTAGCCGCGATCGCTCCCTAAGCGATCGCCGTCATCCTTTCTTGTCACAAAGTTTTAACGCTTGCCGTTA
Organism: Okeania hirsuta; assembly: GCF_003838195.1. Classification (GTDB taxonomy): domain Bacteria; phylum Cyanobacteriota; class Cyanobacteriia; order Cyanobacteriales; family Microcoleaceae; genus Okeania; species Okeania hirsuta. Next base: position 7,108 of record NZ_RCBY01000270.1, on the reverse strand, counting down.
GTATAATAGTCCCGCGTCCCTTTCGCATCTGGTAGTTCACCATGTAAATATCGAAAAACTCTCTGTTACTCTAAATCTCTAAAAATGTTGAAGTATTCGATTCGTTTACTTGTACATTACTTGAGATTTAAAACTTTACCAGTTCCCACTTAAACATTACGCATTCTCCAACACCATAAATCTTATTGTTCAACAAACACAATCGTCATTACAGCAAGAAAGGTCATCTAAGAACAAACCTTGTCGGCGATATTCTTCCAAGGTCGTAGGATCGATTCCCAGACGTTGAGCAAGCGCATTTGCTACCACAGCAAATCGCTGCCGAAATTTATAAATGAAACAAAAAATTAGATTGCCGTGACGCACTGAAGGACCGACGACAAATAATCCTGGAGTTAGGGTAGACTCATCTTCTTGAGTCAGAGCTGCATAGCCATTTGTCCAGTCAAATAGAGGTGCGATTTGTTCTAAACTGCTATTAAACCCCGTACAGAGAATTGGCCGTGTAGAACTAAACCACTCTTCGTACTCGCTCTCCACCACATATCCTTTTTTTACTGCTTTGACTGCTTCAATCTGCTTGTCTCCAATTAGTTCTACCCGACCCATAGAATAAGCTATTTCTAAACGTTTTAGACTATAAGGAGACAGAGAAACACTAGGATCTGAGTCTAAGTTTGACCAGCTACTCTGGCGATCGATTAACTTTACTTTTTTCCCTAATGCTGCCAAATTTGATGCTGCATCTACACCGCTTTCATAGCCTCCGACAACTACAAATTCGTCCCCCTCAAGCTCTCTCCAAGAATTTATTTGGGAATTATGAATACACAATTCTGCCCCTGGAAAAGGATTAAGATTTGGATATTGAAACTCTCCTGCTGCCCAAATCACAAACTGTGAGCGCAACTCGCCTTTAGAAGTTTCCAAGACAAAGCCTTGGCCTTGAGGTAAAGCTGCAAGAGTTTTCACATTTGTCTCAGTTTTTATAGGTAGTTGAAAATGCTCTGCCACAGTCTCCAAATATAGGGCATATTCTTTCCCTGAAAGATGTTCCTTTCTGAAACTGAGGGCAGGAGAAGTATTTAAAACTACTGCGTTGAGATCCAGCAATCCAAAACCATGACTGGGAAACGACGGAGTAATGAACCCCATTTCTTCTGGCCAACGGCTAAAAGAAGCCCCGATTTGATGTCGTTCTAAAATGACAAAATTTTCAATTCCTAAATCTTTTAAGACTACGCCACAGCCAATTCCCGCAGCCCCAGCCCCCACAATTACAACTTCAAAACGGTCGTTAGTTTTGTTCACAAGAAGACAATCTCGAATAGATACTTTATGATAATAATAATCATTATATAAAAAAAAAGCTAGCTTTCTAACAAAAAATCTTGGTGAGGAAGTGGTCATTTCAGTTATCAGTTATCAGTACCTCTAGCTGTTTGCGCAGCATTCCGTAGGAAAGCAAGAAGCTTGACATAAGGAATATTCTCTGAGGTAAGAGCAAGATTATCAAAATAATATGGGTCTAAAACCCCGCCTTTTAAGGCGAAATATTTTTAGAGCGGGGCTCAAATCCCCATTACAAAAATCACTTCTGACTCTCTTGGTCGATTGGATATGGCGAACTTCGGAGCGGCTCTGTTAAGAGCGGGAGACCTCGCCATCCCATCCTTCGGAATGCTCCGCAAACGACCGCTTCTGACTTCTGACTTCTGACTTCGTTAAGAATATGCCTCGCTAACTGTTCTAAATTTCACTTGATTAGTACCAGGATTATAAAGAGTATAAGTCGCATTTCCCGGCACACTTCCCACATTACCGACTCCTATAACCTGACGGAGTGTTGTCAAAGTTTGAGTAGATGATGTTGTCTCAATAGTACCTACTTCAGCTCCCAACTTTGTCACTCCACTACTCACCGAACCATTTTCCAACTGATATTGAAAAGCTAAACCAGAGCGACCACAAAATAAATTATTAACGCCAAAACGCATTAATCTATCTAACATTTGTATCGGTGGAGTATCAGGAGTTAATTTATCCCTTACCCCCACAGTGCTGCCGTGAATTAATAAACAGTCAAGTTCAGAGAAACCAAAGGGTAAATTTCTCAACCATTCTACTGTTTCTCTATCCACATTATCCCATAATTTTTTCACAGTATCCATACCATATTCTGCTATTAATTCTGTCGGTTCAGCTGTGGTAGTTAATCCATGTAAAATCAAACATTGTTCTTCCCACCATCCCATACAGACTTGGGGTATAAGTTCGTTTGTTTTGGGATAACGTACTCGCTCTACTAATTTTTTGCAATCTCTATTTAGCCCGACTAAATCTCCTAAAATATATAAAGCTTCTACAGGATATTTCTGTTTTTTTATATCAGTAAGTACCGCTTCATAAGCTGTGATATTTCCTTGGATTCCAGTTAAAATTGCCCAATAATTCATATGATTTTTTGCTTTTTTTTAGGTTACAACAATTTCCACAGTTATGAGGCAAACTTTTAGATCCCCCCCTGCCCCCCTTAAAAAGGGGGACTTTGAAGGCTCCCCCCTTTTTAAGGAGGATTTAGGGGGATCGTAAATGTACCTTATCTTTATGGGAAATGCTATAGATAAAGTGAGATTAAATTGATAATTAATAATGGATAATTAATAATTACCTCTGGTTAAAACAGTTATTGATTGAATATAAGGAAATATTATTTCTTCTGTTGGTCAATTGGATATGACGTTTTCGGCTAAGAGCCCAAACGACCGCTTTTTTTCCCTTAAAATGGGAGGCTTTAAACCAGAATTATTCAATTATTAATTATTAATTATTACTTATCTTTCACAAATATGAGTAGGGTCATCAGCTCTTTCAGCAAACTCTAAACCTCTTGCCAAACGCCAAGCAAAAATTTCTGGCAATCCCTTATTAATTATAGCTTCACAAGTAAGTTGATAATTATAAGGAATCTCTCGAATATTTACTTCTCCTGTTTCATTGTCATAAATAACATAAGTAGCATTCGGTCTACCATGACGAGGTTCTCCGACAGAACCAACATTAACAATTTTTTTCATAGGAGCAATACAACTGTTTGACTCTAAATTTTCCCTCCCCAAACTACTAACTTTAACTAATAATTGACCAGCATCAAGAGTCCGAACATAAGGCACATGAGTATGACCGCAAAACAATACATCAGCACCACTACTTAAGACTCTTTCAACTGCTAAAAATCCATCTAAATCTGGCAATAAATATTCATGGTTACTATGAGGACTACCATGAACAAAACACATATTTTCTTCTTTCAAAGTATGAGGTAAAGATGCTAAATATTCTCGCGTTTCTGGATGAATTTCTTTATTAGTCCATTCATGGGCTAACTGACCACGTTTCTCTGCTAATAAAGAAGGATAACTACATTCACAAGAATTTAATCCCTCCACAATATCTTCATCCCAACAACCTAAAACTGTGGGAATATCTAAACTGCGAATTTGCTCGACAACCGCGTTAGGATGGGGACCATAACCAACCAAATCTCCCACACAGAAAATTTTCTCTGCTTTCTGTTTTTCTATATCTATTAATACAGCATTTAAAGCTTCGTAGTTGCCATGAATGCAAGACATAACTGCGATTTTCATACTAATTATTCCTCTTTCATTAATGGATAATGGATAATATCGTTTCACGGAATTCAAAAGTCAAAAGTCATGCATCGAGTGCGTAATTCTGAGGTCCCCTCAGAATGTAAGACGCACTCAAGACAGTCAAAAGTAAGATTTTATAGCTCAAAACTTTGATGCTTCAGTAATTTCAGCAAATTATTCGACATCTAAAGTTTGGAACTATTTGTAACATTCTTTTTTCAAATTGGTATAATGGATAATTACTTCTGGCTAAAACCGTTATTGATTAAATATAAAGAAATCATATTTCTTTTCTTGGTCGATTGGATATGGTTAGGAAACCCATCCATCCTACCCTACAGGAAGCTCCGAATATCGACCGCTTTTTTCCCTTTAAAAGGAAAGGCTTCAAGGCGCGAATTATTTAATTATTCATTATTCATTATAGGAAACCCATAAATCCCACCCTACGGGGATCTCCGAATATCGACCGCTTTTTTCCCTTTAAAAGGGGAGTCTTCAAGGCGCGAATTATTTAATTATTCATTATTCATTATTCGGTAATTCCTAATGTTTCTTTTACTTGTTGTTGATCAGCTAAAATTGCTGCATCGGGTAAACAACAATCTTGTAAAGTTTCTGCCAAAGCTTTTTGATTTAAGTTATGACCAAAAACTTCAATTCCACTAAAACGTTCTGGTCTACCTTCTAGCCACCTTGGTAAATTTAATTCTCGTTCTTCAGTCTCTTTTCCTAGTACAAAATCAAAGTACAAAGCACGTCCGTCAGCAATATCAAAAATTGCTTTAGCACGCATAATTTGACCATAAGCTCCAGCAGTTAATTCTTCATACCAAAAAACATCTAAACTTGCCGGATCGATGACTTGACCCTGGGTGGGCGATCGCCAAAATTGACAATTATTAATATTACTCTCAATAGCAAATCCTTCAACAGTTTGGTTTGCCCACTGATGCCATTCGCTATTTTCTATTCCTGGTGGGATAATGGCAATACGACTGCTAGGAATTTTATCGAGGAATGATGACATTGCATCTAACTCTAAATAAAAGCCTAATTCGATGAAAGCAACTGTACCATTAGCAAGATATTCTATGAGTTTTGACTGTTGAGCATCAGTAATAATTTTGAGATTGGGAAAATCCGTAGCCAGGCAAGTGTGGTCAATGGGAACATTGCCAGTACCGGGGCTAAAATAGACAGCAGGACTATCTTTCGGCATTTGTTCCCGAATAAAATTTGTTTTGCCGACTCCCGGTAGACCAGCTACTACAGTAATTATAGGTTTTGACATTTGGCGTTGGTAATTTGAGGTATGATATCATTTTCCCCTTCTAGGGGAGCTGCGCTAACGGATAAGAGCGTTATAGAACTCCATGACCTTTACGCGACCAAAAAACTTTCTGCTTCTACTATTCTTTCTTCTTCTTTCTTCCCTCCTGACTCCTGACTCCTGACTCCTGACTCCTAAGTAATTAAGACTAATATCATACACTAATTTACCAACTCCTGACATTTTTCTTCCATAGCTCAATTTTTCAATGCTGATACGATACGGCTACTTGCCATCCTTGCCCCCGATAGGTTTCTGGCGACAGGTCCTACTTGCAAAGCAGCTAACCCACCCATAATAAATAGTTTACAACCAGACCAGCACAAATATTCATCTAATACTGGCAACCCGTTCACTATTTTCACTGGGTGAGTATGCAAGACTTCTTTTAAGATAGGTTGTTGTGTGACATCAAGTTTTGTACCTGTTGCTAACCAGATACGATCGCCCTCCCACATCATTCCATCATCACATTTTACCTGCCAGCGATCGCCGACAAACTCAGCACCCACTACCTGACATTCCTCAAAAATAGATAACTCGTCTTGGTGTTGGTAACGGCGCAACTGAGTCATCACTTCTGGTGTCACGGAGCCGCCATCTCGCGCTTGTTGAATTAACTGCCATCGTTTTTGCCAGTCAGTTTCAGCGCTAAAACCTTTTAAATATTTTGGACCTAACCAACCAGCGTCGGCATCAAATAATTTCTCTTTGAGCTTACGTCTTAACATCAAGGCTACATTTGCGCCTCGTTTTAAAGCGCCCAATGCTAAGTGACCGCTAGTTAATCCCCCACCGATAATCAGCACTTTTTCTCCTCTGAGTCGCAAACCTTGCAAGTCTACTTCGTGGGAGTGACAAAGACTTTCGTTTGGATAGGGAGTAGAAATTTTTTTCGCCCATTCTGGAAGTTGCGGTTTTCCCCCACCATTAGCTATGACTACTTGACGAGCTATGGTTGAGTTACCATCATCTAGTTCAACTCGAAAGTTAGGTTTCCCTCGGTAGGTTATGGGAGCAATGTTTGTCACTGATGCTTTGTATACTTTGTCTTCTAACTGCCAGCGACTAACTACGTCTTGGGAAAATTCTTGAAATACTTTTGTTCCAGGTAAGTCGTAGGGAGGGAATAGTTCGTTTGGGCGATTTTCCGCAAACCGACGCAGGGAATAGGGGTCTGGGTCTGGGTGGTGAACGACGGGCGATCGCAAGTGGGGTATATCTTGAGCTGCAAACTGCTGTCGCCACTGACTCATCCAAGTGCCACTGGGGTCAAATACTATTATTTTATGGCGATACTTTTCCCGTTTTTGCAACAGATGAGTTACCAAAGTTAGGGCGTGGGGTCCCGCACCTACGATGGCAATGTTGGTTTGTTTTGGTAAGGACATGGAATTAAAGAACCATAATTATAAGAATGATAATCATTATTATTTTAATTATATATATAGCTGTAACGGCTCGCAAACAAGATTTTTCCTAGGTCATGCTGCGCAAACAGCTCACATTAACTACAAATAAGCTGTAAGCTTATTGATGTCTGCATTACAAGCTTATAAATACATATTGTCTCAAATTTATAGACAAATATTACAGCCAATGTTCAGTCTACAAGAGTACAGTAATACCAAGGCTCTGCCCATAACCTACATTTTGTAGTACTTGAAGAAGGAGACAGGAGACAGGAGACAGGAGACAGGAGGAAAATTACATGGGGATAGTCAACGAAGGGCCGCTCCGCGTCTACGCTCCCCCAAGTAATGCGTGAACACCCCCGTTGACGGTGGGGTATTAAACCCACAAAGAAAATGATAATGTAGGAGTCAAGAGTCAGAATTTAGGAGAAAGTCGTAGTAGTCAACAATTAAGTAAATATTAAGCATAAATATTTTCCTGAGAATTTGACGAATGAGAAAGTTAATATAGAAATATTTATAGAGTATAAATACTTACCAAACCACTGCTTTTCATAATATATACTAATTAGGGCTTGCTGATTAAATCTACAAGCATTGACATATAAAGAAAAGTGCCTTTTTGGGGTCGAAAAAAGTGCGCCTATTTCAGTCATTAACGCTCAAAAAGTTAGTATTTTAGGCGCATAGTTGGGCAGAAAAAT
>NZ_RCBY01000027.1 GCF_003838195.1 Okeania hirsuta | reverse complement strand
ACGGAGTCCTCAGGAGTCAGTCCTCAGGAGTCAGGAGGGAAGAAAGAAGAAGGAAGAAGAAGAACAGGAGAAGAAGGAGAGAGTTTTCTGATCACTAATTATCCGGACATCATATAATATGAAGAATAGGAGACAGGAGACAATTATATATAGTGGTCAATAGGAGTAAGTAATTGAGTATTTATACTTAGTATTTTCCTGAAAATCTGACTGCTGAGAAAGGTCAAATGTAGGAGCTATATAGTATAAATACCTACCAAGTTACGGATTTTTCTACTACTTTTAATGTTACAAATTGAAGTGCGGAATGTGAGTTGTAGGACTGCCAATGCTTTTCCCTAAGACCTACCACCTACTACCTAAGACCTTCTTAATAATCAATGGGTAAACCGTAGTATTCAAGAGTTGAACTATCTTGAATAATATTTTGAGTAGAAGTATCTACTTGAATTTGACCAGATTGCAAAATTAAAGCACGTTGAGTTACTTTAGCAACCCAGTTTAAATCATGGGAAGCAATTAATATAATTTTAACTGGTAATTGTAAGATGATTTTAGCTAAATTTTTTCGCCATAAAGGGTCTAGACCATTAGTGGGTTCATCTAATATTAAAATTTCTGGTTTTAATGCTAAAACAGCGGCTAAAGCAGCCAATTTTTTTTGACCTCCTGAAAGTTCATATACAGATCGATCTGCATACTTTTCTAAACCAAATTTTACTAACAAATTATGAGCAATTTCTGTAGCAGTTTCTGGAGATAAACCATAGTTAAGCGGACCAAAAGTTATATCCTCTAAAATCGTAGGCATAAATAGTTGGTCATCAGGATTTTGGAAACAAAAACCTATTTGACGACGTACTTGAGATAAAGTTTTTTCTTCTAGAAGAATTCCTTGAATCCAAATTTCACCAGATACAGGTTTTTTTAAGCCTACTAAAATTTCCATCAAAGTGCTTTTTCCTGTACCTGTAGGTCCTAACAAAGCGACTCTTTCTCCAGGCTTAATTGTCAATGAAAGACTCCGTAAAATCGGTTCATTTTGTGGATATTCAAACAATAAATCTTTAACATAGACTCCAGCTTTTGGGTAATCGTCTTGCATTTTATCAATGACTAATTATTAACAGTAAAAAAAAATATTTCTGCCATGGCAAAACTAGCAGCAATTATCAGAGATAGGAATAGATATATTGAGTCAGAGCTATATTTAAGATTGTTTGTATAACTGAAATATATTCTATTATTTTCATTGTGTAACACATTGCCATAACCGCGCAACAACATTGCCTGATAAACTCGTTCTGCTTGTTGATAACTTCGCACTAAAAGACTACCTGTAAGAGCAGCATAAACTGATAAATTTCTCCAACTAAATTTGTTTCGTTGAAAACCTCTTAATCTAGTAGCTTTAAGCATAATACTAAGTTGATTAGATATTTCAAAAATATAACGATAAGATAACAACAGTATATCGGTAATAATGGGAGAAATTCCTAACTGCCTCATCCCTTTTATTGTTGTTAAAAACGAACTTGTACCGAATAAAATTAAACAAGTAGTCATAATGGCAAAAAAACGACTAACAATTAATATAACTGCCAGACATCCTTCCTGACGAATTGTCAAAAATCCGTATTGCCAAATAATTGTTTGACCAGATAAAAAAGGTAATAATACGATTACTCCTAACAAAAAAAACCCTGGATAACGTAATCGACTAATTAAAAATGATAAAGGTAGGTTTGAAACTCCATAAAGCAGAATTGTTACTAAGAGCATTAATGGAATTAAATACCAATTCTTAACAGTAGCAAAAGCAAACATTAATGCCATTAAACCAATAAGTTTATATCTCACATCCCACCGATGTATTGGAGAGTTTAAATTGGCATATTCATCTAGAGCAAATTTCATTACTATAGTAGGTATTAGGTAGTAGATTTTCCACAATTAATAATTATTGTCTCCTCTCCTTTTTGAGTGGGGCAGTAGGCGACCCACCCCTAACCCCTCCCCCTCCCAGGAGTGGAATAGGGGGAGTAGTAAACATAAGAATAATTAACAATAACTGGCGTGCTAATTATCAAAAAAGTTATTCAGTCTGCGTTAATTACTTAATAATTGAAGTGTCACCTAAGTTAAGTATTCTTTTTTCACGCTTGGTATAATAAACAAATGAGAAAAAAATCGAAATAGGTAAATTATAGGATTGGAGAAGTTTTTTTTAGGCATAATTTTCAGTTTTTTTTGTAGCATTGCTTTTTCCACGCTTGGTATTACCTAATACCTTATGGTAACTACTATTAGCTGTAGACGAGAAAAGTTTACTGCTCAATCTAACACCTAACTTTGAAAACAAAGGAACAAATAACAAAAGAAAGTTGTAGTTAAAAATTTGACTAACTATCACCGAAAAGTCCTGACCTCAAGTCTCCCCTTTTAAGGGGATAAAAAGCGGTTGAGGGATGGCGAGGTCCCCTCGCCATATCCAATCAACCAAGACAGCGGTCGATCTTCGGAGCTTCCCGTAGGGTGGGGTGGCGTTTGCTACCGCAAAGCTTTCCGTTCCGGAATGCTACCGCAAACGCTAACAGGGGAGCGGGTCTGTAAGAACGGGTCTCCTCGCCATATCAAATCGACCAAGAGAAAGAGAATATTTCAGATTTCAAGCTTCTTGCTTTCCTAGGTCATGCTGCGCAAACAGCGGTCGGTACTGATAACTGATAACTGAAATGACTAACTAATAGTTATTCAAGATTGATTTGAAGGATATAGTAGTCGAAGGAAAGGTGAGGACATATCAAAAACTTAAAACTCAGACAACGCCAGATTTTTCCTTATTACTTATGTCTTCTTCCTTCTGCTATAACCTGTGAAATTTTCTCCCTTACCTATTTTCCATAATCATCTTCTCTAGTAAGAGTTTCAACCCATAATTTTCAAATTTAAAAACCAGTATCCTCTGACTTTTTATAGATTTCTGAACAACAGTCCTAAGAAGGTAAAAGCTCTGGCATAACTCGACGCAAAAAACTAATAATCATTGCAGTCAAAATACCTTCTATTCCCATCAAAGGAATATGAGAAATCATTAATCCATAAATTACTCTCTGCTCTAAGACAGTATCAAACCCAGAAGGTATATTTGTAATAATTATCGTAAAAAATATTAAACTAGAAACTCCAATAGCACTAGCTCCAGCAATAAATCCAAAAATACTCATAGATAAATTTTCCTTAATTCCATTTCCTAAAATATGACGTAGCTGAAATATTTGATAAGCCAAAAGCGCAGGTATTCCCATAATTAAAGCATTAATTCCTAAAGTAGTTAAACCACCATGTCCGAACATTATTGCTTGAAAAAATAGACCAACCAGGATAGCTGGAAAAGCATAATAACCCAAAACAGTTCCTAACAAACCATTTAATACTAAATGAACGCTAGCTGGTGGAATAGGAATATGAATACTAGAAGCCACAAAAAAAGCTGCTGTTAATAAAGAAGCTTTAGGAATACTAGCTTGAGGATTTGGTAAACGATTAATTTGGCGTAGAGAATACCAGGTAATTAAAGAAGTAATCCCATAGCCACTAATACATAGTTGAGCAGGCAAAATACCTTCTGAAATGTGCATTATTGAAGATTTAAAATTATCCTGACAAAGGTCAAATATTATAAGCATTCAGCCGTCAGCTATTAGCTATCAGCTAGTAATTTTGGGTCTGCGTAAAAGCAACCTTTGAAATTGAAAAAGAATAAAAAGTTACTGCCAAAGTCCCAGGAACAAAAAAGCAACCTTTGAAATTGAAAAAGAATAAAAAGTTACTGCCAAAGTCCCAGAAACAAACCTGAGAAATAATTATTCATTACTAATTGCTGATAGCTGACTGCTGATAGCTGTTTGCGCAGCATTCCGCAGGAAATGCTTACCATTATTCTAATGTTCTTCTTGTGGTCGATATTGAGTTTTAAATCGCCAAAAAAATAAAGTAGTTCCCACAAAACCCCACATAGTACAACCGATCATTAATCCTTTTTGTAGCGGATTATAATCATTAGAAATATTGGCTAAATACTTGTGATTTTTGCTGACATTATGATTATGATAATTGTTAGATTCATCTACTTGAAAAGGAATACTGACCAGCCCACCATGACCAGCTTGACGCACCTTAATTTCCCAAGTTCCAGACAGAGAAGAATCAGGGTGAAAAATAAAATTTCCTTGCTCATCAGTTGTGCCTTTTAACCAAACTTTATTTGGTTCGATAGGAGCATAAACTGTGACAGAAGCATTAGGTAAAGGAGTGCCAGTATCGTAAGTAGCATTAATCTTAATTGCCTGAGTAATTTGGTGTTGAATTTTCACTCCATGAGCGATGGCTTTTCCCTGTAAACTTACTGAAGATAAAAATATTAAAGGAATAGCAAATTGCCATTTCATATTTTACCTATGTATAATTTTTACCTTAGCAATCTTGCCATTATTTATAATAAAATAGGATTTATTTTATAGAAAATCCCGAATTACTAAATTACCCAATTTAATTTATGAGATTTCTTTGTGGGTTTAATACCCCACCGTCAACGGGGGTGTTCACGCATTACTTGGGGGAGCGAATCCCCATGTAATTTTCCTCCTGTCTCCTGTCTCCTGTCTCCTGTCTCCTTCTTCAAGAGATTTCTTACAAGGCTAAAAGTCCAATAAATTACTAGTGCAGGATGGCAGAAATAACTAACCAGTTACAAAATCCTAAAAGCCTTACCAATCAATACTTTTGACTGTATTGAGTGCGTCTTACATTCTGAGGACACCTCAGAATTACGCACTCGATGCATGACTTTTGACTTTTAACTTCCGCGTAGCGGCAATAGACAAAAATTATCTTTGACTTTTTAATTTTGACTTACTAATGACTCATGGCAATGGCCTTCACCGACATGACCCAAACTGGGTAAAATTGCCATTAACTTTTGATAGTCAGCAGGGGAAAGTTTGCTTTTCAATGTAGCCATATCTGCTTCAACTTTTCCTCCTTCGGCGATCGCTGCTAGAGGTGCAAAACCTAATGCTCCTGTATTAATTTCATCATCTGAGGCGGCACCACCATCACCGAAAAGATGGTCAAAATGGAATGTTGCCTCCAATTCTGCGGTATCTCCACCTTGGAGAATACCTTTACGCTCATCTCCAACAAAATCTCCACAGGTAAATTCTAGCTCCTGGTCAATTTTGAGGGTAAAAGGTATAGTCTGACCATCTTTAGTTGCTGTGCCATTAATTAATAGAGAATAACCCTGAGCAGGGCCAACCGTTGCTTTGGGCATTTTCCAAGAGATGGCATTGTAGCGACCAGGAGGTGCAGATACCTCACTTACCAAAATAGCTTCCGCAGTTTCATCCCCCTCTGCTAAGTCTACTGTTTTAGTTTGAGCAAGAATGACCTTTTCTTTTGCCTCTGGTTTTCCTCCCGTTTCAGCATTATAGGGTGGGTCTGTTTGGTAGGCAGTGACTTCCACTAAATTCGCGTAAAGTTGGTCAAATGTCACTTTCCACCCATCTTTAGTCACGAAACCTTCTCTGACAAAGTCTTCTCCGTTGGCACGAAGTTTGAGAGTACCTGGAGTATTGTCAGTTGTTTGGGTTTGCTCGGTCTCAGTTTCAGTTGTTTGGGTTTGACAACTGCTGAGTAAAGCACTAGGGATGACAAAGGCCAATGTTGACCATATTAACAGCTGTTTTCTCATCTTCATTACTTTTACAGTTGTACAGATAGGATGTTGAAAGTAAGAAAATTTTAGCCATGGGATTTTGATTTATAGAGAATTATGGACATGAGTAACTATTTCTCTCAAAATCTATGTTGCTTACTTTTTTGACATTCTTTCATACACATCTCTGTTATTTAGCAAACACTTTTTTATAAAAATTAACAATCCCTGGGGAGGGCATTATAGCGCGTAGCGCAAGTCAGAAGTTAGAAGTCATAAGTCAGAAGCAATCCCTGACTGAGTTTGAGTGTTTATAATTTCCCTAACCTATTTATGTAATGCTATATGTGGACAAAATAATAATTAAGTTTTAAAATTTTTTTTGAATAAGGCAGAAGGCATTCCCCCTTTCAAAGCTATCCCTTACCCATAAGTCTTAGAAGTATTGCAGGGTGGAGAGATGGTTATAGTAGCAACGCCAGAGAAATCAAATAGCACACCCATTCGTTATTCACTTTTAGCCACCTCTGTCACTATTTATCTTTTAAAGATTTAAAATTGCTTTTAAACTTTGAGTTAATAACTATTACTATCAAAAATAAGATGATAGGATTATGACTTTAATAAAGATAAAATAAAAAAAACTAATATGTAAAAAATTGTCAATATTTTTGAGACCCCTTACAATATTTAATTGTCTTAGCATGAGCCAAAAAACTTACTTAACTAATATGATGAATCACTTTCGTTTTCTATCCTTATCTGGAATTATTGCTAGCTTAATTGCCATGAGTTCCTGTGCAAATACAACTACTCCAACTGTAGATCCTAACGCTAGTCCTAATAGTTTAAATTCACCAGTATCTACTGCTACTGACAACATGAGCAAAATAGATATAAATGATGCTTCAGACTCAGACTTAAAAAAATTAGCAATCAAGTTAAACATACCGGAGCTACCAGAAAAAATTAAAGAAAATCGTCCTTACAAAGATATTAATGAACTGGCGGTCAAAGAAGTTATTAGTCCTCAACAATTAGACTTTGTGAAGAATGATATAACTGTGGCAAAACCTACCCCAGTACCAGAAGAAAATTAATTTTAAAAAAGTTTTTTTTATTGTACTATTTACCCCTACTAATATATTCCTTATTTACTTAGTAGTAACTTAGTAGTAGGGGTAGAAAAAGGTTTTGTATTGAAATTATCTATAGAGAAAATTAATATATTTCAATCTTAAATAAAAGTTAAAATAATGTATTTTGTTGATTAAATGTATATAATTCAGAAGTGAAAATTAAGCAGAAAAAATTAAGACTTGAGAAACTAAAATGATAGAACTTAATACACAAAAAGCTGTAGAGTTATTAAACTCTATTATGGAATTTGAACTAGCAGGAGTAGTGCGCTATACTCACTACTCCCTAATGGTAACAGGACCTAATCGCATACCAATTGTACAATTTTTTCAAGCCCAAGCAAATGAATCTTTACTTCATGCTCAACAAGCAGGAGAAATATTAACAGGTTTAGAAGGTCACCCCACATTAAAAGTTGCTCCAATTGAAGAAACAAATCAACATTCAGTACCAGACCTTTTAAAGGAAAGCCTTAACCATGAAGCTAAAGCTTTACAACTATATAAAAGCTTCTTGCAAGTTGTAGAAAACGCAAGTATATATTTAGAAGAATATGCTCGTACCATGATTGGTCAAGAAGAGTTACATAATATGGAAATCAAAAAAATGTTGCGTGACTACAGTTGATTAATATAACCTAGAGTAAATCTCTAAAATTATCATAGCAATCCGTCTAAAAAATGTGAATATCTGCCCAGAAATTACATATTATTTAGGATTAGAGAAAGAGCAATCGGATTGCTTCATTTTTCTCCAATACCAAAGAAAAATATCAACTATTTTGAGAAAATTTTTGTGATTATTTACCAAAAATCATCCGCTTTTTTATTGCTAAATATGCCATTGGTGATTGGAGGTATGAAATCAGTAATTTAGGTAAATTAAGAGTAATTATTTGAATGGCAAGATTAGATATTGTCTTTACTGAATTGACCGAAAAGCACATTTCTTTCTCCTGACTCGGTCCTCCTGACTCCTAAGTAGGGTTTGCTGAAAAAGTATTTTAGTAGGGGTAGGAAACAGGAGACAGGAGACAGGAGACAGGAGAAAAGGGTCGGGAGCGAGGAAGTAGGAGCGGGCGTTTTGTAAGAATGATTTTTCTGCCCAACTATGCGCCTAAAATACTAACTTTTTGAGCGTGAAGAGCTGAAACAGGCGCACTTTTTTCGTTCCCAAAAAGGCACTTGTCTTTATATGTCAATGCTTTTATATTTAATCAGCAAGCCCTAAGTAATTAAGGTTAATATCATACAGTAATTCACCAACGCCCTAAATATTTATTCATCTTCATTAGGTAGAGAAGGAACAGAAGGAAAAGATTTTATCCACTTTTGATTAATACTCCAATCCAAAACAAGGCCAGCCACAGCAAAAGCCACTACACTTTCTATACCCAAGACCATTAAAGGCCATAAATCAAGAAACCTATCCTCATAACTTAATCCCACATCAATTTGTCCCAAACCTCTGACACTGCCAAAGGCCACGACTGCTCCGGATTTTAGATGGGGGTTGCTGTCCTGACGGATAATATAACGATAAGTCACGCCAAACAGAAAACCACTAATAAAAGCAATGGCGCACTGAAACAAAAAATTCCAGCCTAGAGCTATAATTTCTAAATCTGCCAATAACTCAAACTTATGGGCCAAAAATAGGCTGTTGCCGAAAGCGATCGCCCCAGAGGTTAAAAATAGGGAAATACCAGCTATAGTTCCTGCTTTTAGAGATTCTATTCTTTCAGCAAAGGTAAAATTTGATGAGTATTTGACCATATATCATATTATTGATTACCACCGAAGGGTATCAACCATCAGTTTTTTGTCTCACTTATCTTACTATTGTTTTCAAGACTGGTTAAGATACTTAAATTGATACGCAAATTGCGATAAACTTAATATTATTATTCTGTTTGATACTTTTGATAGTCAAAATACCCTAAATCAAATATTATAAAATTTGAAGTAAATGTTTACCTTTTTCTAAATGTAGTTATGGATATTTTGTCATTAGGCTGGGTTTCACTTTTAGTTGTGTTCGGCTTCTCTATTTCGATGGTAGTCTGGGGTCGTAACGGTTTCTAGAAACTAAGCATCCGTTTTTATAAACCTAATTTTTTTGATGCGATCGCACTAAATAGCTTTTCTGAGCAACACCAGAGATGGGGTAGGTTTGTTACCTCTCCCCATCAACCTTAGAAAATAACATTGCTTAACCAATAATTATTTATATAAAATTCCTCCTCATCTTCTCAAGCAAATATCAATCAAAAAATATAGGTAAGCAGAATTACTTTTATCCCTACTTATTGAAAAAAATAGAAAATAACTATATTTTAATTATTGACTTTTTAATAAAAAGTGTCAATAACTTTCTATAACTATGGCTAATCCCCTAGAGCCAGAAAAATCAGTAATTTGGAACAGACGGCAATTCTTAAAGCTAGGTTTAGTAGGTAGTGGAGTAACTTTAGCTGGCATTACCACTCAATATATTATACCTGCATTGTCATCATCACTCGAAGCTAGGGCAGCCATCAATACTAGAGTTGTTGGGAAATAAAAATTGAACAATGCTCAAAAGCTTATTCTATAAGGTTTTCAGGATTCTAGGACTTAAAAACGCTATAAACTTTGACCAATAAGGGTTTTAGCCTTTTTTTTAGCTTAATTCCCAACAACTCTACTATAGAATTAAATCCTACAAATACCCTAAGAGAATTTGATTATGGAATTATCAAACAAGAAAACGGTCGTCAAATCCGAGAATTTCAGATTAAAGCAATTAATTCTAAATTACAACTAAATCAAGCAGTATCCTTTATTAGTTGGAACTATAATGGTCGGGTGCCTGGGCCAACATTAAGAGCAACAGAAGGGGAAAGAGTCAGAATAATTTTCGAGAACGAAGGTGGTCACGCCCACACAATGCACTTCCATGGCATTCATCCAGCAGAAGTAGATGGAGTGCGTCCAGTGCGTCATGGGAAAACAACCATTTATGAATTTGACGCTCAACCTTTTGGCGTTCATCTCTATCATTGCCATATTACTCCAGTAACTCGTCATGTCAGCAAAGGGTTGTACGGTATGTTTTGACTATATCAATAGACATCTCCAATAATAAAAAATCAAATCAATTATCGCACAGAAATTATTAATTCTTTCCCCCTACTCTGTACGGACGTTGCATGGAACGTCCCTACCACTCCCTCTTTTGTGGAGATATAGCAATGTGCGCTGGCATATTTACAAATTGCAGGAGGTGTCCAATAGCTAAAAGTCTTATATGATTCCTACGGAATGCTTGCGCAAACGGTTTTTTATTCCCCCAGATGAGCTGTTGCCTGTTGCCTGTTGCCTATTGCCTGTTGCCTGCGCGCAGCGCTATATCTATTAGACATCTTCATAAATTAAATACTCAAATTTGAGCTTTGATCGACTATTTATGCTGTCGCTCACAAACTAGAACAGTTCCCTTTTCTCCCCGTGTAATGCGAAGTTCTTCATCTAAATAAAGCACTTCTAAAGGACCTTTAGGCGATCGCTTCATTGTAAAAGAAATTTCTCCTGTTTCTGTATTCATGCCTTTGGGTGGCACTAACCCAAATATCAACTTTAAAAATACAGACATTAATTGTTCTTTCAACCCTTTCTTTGATAATTTATCGTTGACTAAATATATCTTTCCAAATTAACAAATTTTCACCCTTTTGTGGAGTTAAAGTTCCTCCAGTAAATTCGACTTGTAAGGTTTTATTATCGGCAGGATAACAAACACCTAAATTACGAACAATACCTTTTAATGGTGGGAATAATTCATCAATAATACTAAACTCAACTACAATATCATGGCTACGTTTTTTCCCTTCTCCTAACAACACAACAGGTTGTCTAACAGAATCAATAACTAACTTTAAATTGCTAGGTTCAAACATATTAAATGCTAACCTTCCCAGAGTATAAGCATATTTACCATTAGAAAGTTTCTCCCCTTGAGGAAAAGAAGGGGCGCTAATTAATAGCCAATCTTGAGATTCTAGAAGGGAGCTATGGGTAGGTTATACTATAGGATTAAGTTGAGAAAGTTGCTCTATTTTTTCCTTAACATTCTGGTGTTTAACATCTCCTTGATATATCTTCAAAGCTTCTTTCAAAGCAATTTTTGTTTCAAGTATTGTTGCTGTATAATTCATGATTTTTTCCTAAAATTTGCGTTATGTAAAACTAATACACCCTATGCGAGTTATTAAAACAAGCTATAAAATACTTTGGCATAAAGCTATATTATACTAGGTAACTTAACTAAATCAATTAACATTCTGATGATTACTAACGCTGTAAAAAATTCCCACAATATACCTTTAAGTGCAGGTGGAACTGACCCAGAATATTTTGATTGGCAAGAAGTTTGGTATCCAGTTCATTATGTAGAAGATTTAGACAAAACTAAACCTACACCGTTTACATTATTAGAACGAGATATTGTGATTTGGTGGGAAGAAAAAAACCATCAATGGCGCGTATTTGAAGACCAATCTCCTCATCGTTTAGCACCCCTTTCTCAAGGTAGAATTAATGAGACTGGATGTTTAGAATGTCCTTACCATGGTTGGGCATTTTCAGGCAGAGGAAACTGTGAAATTATTCCTCAACAAAAAGAAGAAGGTAAAGCTGAAAAATCATCAAGAGCAACGGTTAAATCTTTACCTACAAAAGTCTGTCAATGTCTTTTATTTGTCTATGCAGGAAAAGTAGAAAATGCTGCTCAAACACCTATTCCTACAGTTGATGTTTTAGATGAAAATTCTGATAAAAGTTCTAATGAATGGGTTTGTTTAAATACTTTTCGAGATTTACCTTATGATGCTTTAACATTAATGGAAAATGTTTTAGATTCTAGTCATATTCCTTATACTCATCATCGTACTGTGGGAAACCGTACTAATGTTTCTCCTGTAGAATTAGAAGTAGTAGAATCTGGAAAATGGGGTTTTAAAGGAGTCTGGGAAGAAAGTCCAAGAAAAGGTACTTTGGGAAGACAAGAAACTACTTTTATTGCTCCTGCAATGATGTGGCATGACCTTACTTCTAAACAATTTGGTCGTACATTAACAGTTGTATATGCAACACCTATTCGGAAAGGAGAATGTCGTTTGTTTGCTCGTTTTCCTTTTAAGTTTTCTTCTCCATTTCCCAAATTTTTTATTCAGTTAAGTCCTCGTTGGTATTCTCATCTTGGGCAAAATGGAGTATTGGAAGATGACCAAATATTTTTACATCATCAAGAACGGTATTTAGAAGCAAAAGGTGGTAGTCCGAATTTTTCAAAGGCTTTTTATTTACCGACAAAAGCAGATTTATTTGTATTTGAATTGCGTTCTTGGGTGAATAAATATAATGCTCAGTTATTTTCTAATGCAAGTTTAAGTTCTGCTCTTTATTCAGAAATATTATTAGACAGATATCATTCTCATACTAAAAAATGTAGTAGTTTTCGCAATGCTTTAAAATTTTTACAACGAATTAAAATAGGAGTAATAATTGCTACTTCAGCTATGTTGATGATTATCCTATTATTACTGTTAATTTTGGAATATTTAAATATAATTGGGATGATTTTTATGATTTTAACTTTACCTCTTGGAGTTGTTTCTTGGTTAGGGTTAAATCAATTAGAAAAACAGTTTTATCAAGGTCGAGAAACTCCACCAAGAAATTTACCAGATAATTAGGAAATATCAAAATTTTCTTGAGCGAGGGAGTAGGGGAGCGGGGGAGTGGGGGAGATGGGGAAAAAGATGTTGGAATGGCGCTCAGATGGAACATTTTGTATAAGCATAAGAATAATTAACAATAACTGGGGTGCTAACTATCAAAAAAATATTCAGTCTGTGTTAATTAATTAATTAATAATTGAAGTGTCGCCTAAGTTAAAAATTATTTTTTCACGCTTGGTATAATACTATAGCAACTGCTATTACTACTTTTAACTTAGGAATATCTGTTTGCGTAGCACATAGAAATCATTAGAACGGGAACAAGCAACAGTTAGAACGGGAGCAAGAGCTCCCACTAGCTATACCATTATAATCCACCAGTACCTT
The DNA here is from genome assembly GCF_003838195.1 of Okeania hirsuta. Taxonomy (GTDB): domain Bacteria; phylum Cyanobacteriota; class Cyanobacteriia; order Cyanobacteriales; family Microcoleaceae; genus Okeania; species Okeania hirsuta. The sequence goes on along the minus strand of NZ_RCBY01000027.1, from coordinate 39,958 downwards.
TAGTTCTTCCTTCTCTCCTAAATAACTAAACTCCCTTCTTTTTTCCTCCTGACTCGGTCGTTCCCCTCCCCTCCAGGGAGGGGTTAGGGGTGGGTTGACTCCTGACTCCTCCATCTTTTATTTATAACTAAACACCTTCTTCCTTCTTCCTTCTTACTTCTTACTTCTTCCTTCTTACTTCTTCCTTCTTACTTCTTCCTTCTTACTTTTTCCTTCTTACTTCTTACTTCTTACTTCTTACTTCTCCGATAACAAATGCGCTTGAAAATACTGACGATATAACTCACATCTGGGATAACATTTATTACTCTGCCATTTCACCAAACCTAAACTATCTAACTTAAAACCCAACATTCCTGTTAACTGCCCATTATAATTTTCAGAAATCGCATTTTTCATCGCTTCAGCTAACTCTGGATATTCTTCTAAATTCCACAAATGTCGTCGTAAATGGTCGCTATAAATTCCCGTTTCAGCAGTTACATTTTCCGGCAAATCTTCCAGAGTTAAATCTTGTTTAGAAATATGATATAAAGCAACCCTAACTAAATAAGGATGCCCGCCAACAATTGTCATTAATTTATCAACTTCTGACTCCGACCAATTCAAATTATGTCGCGATGCTAAATCTCGAACTTGTTGTGGATTAAACTCTGGTAAATCTATAGGCAATCCTACATTAAAAGGAGATTGATTAATATTCATGGGAATATAAACTTCCGTAGAATGTACTACCAATAATCGCAATTTTTTCCAAATAACTCGTCGCTTTGATTCCTCATGCCAAGCTCGTAATAATCCCAAAAAATCTTCGGCAATATCAGGATATTGAAAAACTCTATCAATTTCATCTAAACCCAACACTAAAGGATTATCTATTTGAGCTAATAAATACTTCTCAAAATAATCCTTACAATTAACTTTACTACCAAAAATATCATCCCAATAATCATCTAATTGATTAGGCAAACGTAACTCTCGTCCCACATAAGCACAAAACCATTTTAAGAATTTATCAAGATTACTAAAAACCTCTTTATCTACTAACTGAAAACTTAAAGGTACAGTCCGATATCCTTCCTGTGTAGCATGGTGTAAAATTCTTGCCATTAAAGAAGTTTTACCCATCTGTCGTGGCGCTTTAATTCTAATTAAACCACTTGGTTGCAAAATAGCTTGATAACAACGTTCTTCAATAGGTGGACGCTCGATATAAAAAGTAGATGCCACATCAATTTGTCCCCCCGGTATTTCAGGTTCAGCAGAGGGTAAAGGAGCGCTATTTGTTGATGCAATGCTACTAATTTCTTCCGCAGGTAAAGTCTCTTGTTGTTCCTCTACTTCCGACGCAATATTCTCCGGTGGAGTAGCTAAAAGAGTCAAAACTTCCCTCAGAATGACCACACTATCTTCTGGCGATCGCCACTCCCGTTGTTGAATGCGATAGAGATAACCCCGCAGATCGTGGTTGAGGGGTGTACTCAGGGAAAACCCTACCCGTATCGGCAAAATTACAGGTTTACGGTTGGGTCGGGAAAATTGTAACTCCCTTGCAAGTTGTACTTGATAGGTCAGTAACTCACTTTGTACCGACTGGGGAGGCAAAAATAACAGCAAATAGTCACACCGTCTCAACTCTTCATTAATACGCCGAAACCAATTTTCTCCCAGACGGATGCGGTCTGCTGCCATAAAAACCTGATGACCAGCAGCATTCAAGGCCGTTTCAAACTGTCGCGCCAATTCTCGATCCGGGTCTTGACTGCAATAACTGATAAAAACTTGGGAACTATTGTGACTCACTATTTCTTCGTTATTAAGTAGTGGCAAAAGTTCTCCAATAGGTTCTGTTTCACTTGAAGTTTGACTCTGTTTTCCCGAACGGTGGTCTGCTTCATCCAATGTCAGACCAAAGGAGGCAAAAAGCTGCTGAATTTTACTCAGGTCTGCACCGACTCGCCCTTGTCTAATTTTACTGATGGTGTCGGAACCCACTCCAGACTCAGCTTCAATTTCTGCAAGAGTAGCTCTGAGGTTGTACTGTTGTTTCCATTCTTCAATAGCTTCATTCAGTTTTTTCAGTCCAGAAGTTGTGAGAATTCGTCCGCGATCGCGCTTTGATTTTTTTTCCACTGTTTCTTCCTATTTGTATTTTTATTGTTATTTATTTTACAGCAGTTATCGAGTTGATGAGGTATAAAGTTTTATTGCTCTAGGGAACAGGGAACAGGGAATATACGAATAAATAGTCTTATAGCTGTACCTCACTATCCTCAAAAGTGCTGTAAATGATTTTAACTAGCTATCAGCTTTTCTGTTCCGGAATACTTTCCTACAGAATGCTACGCAAACGCAAATAGCTGTCAGCTAAAAATTCAAGGGTTTGAGTCCCCCACTTTAACGAACTCAGAAGTCAGAAGTTATTAGGGAACACCGGAGCTGGGAACAGGGAATATACGAATAAATAGTCTTATAACTGTACCTCGCTATCCTCAAAAATGCTGTAAATGATTTTAACTAGCTATCAGCTTTTCTGTTCCGGAATACTTTTCTACAAAATGCTACGCAAACGCAAATAGCTGTCAGCTAAAAATTCAAGAGTTTGAGTCCCCCACTTTAACGGACTCAGAAGTCAGAAGTCAGAAGTTATTAGGGAACACCGGAGCTGGGAACAGGAAATATACGAATAGTCTTATAACTGTACCTCACTATCCTCAAAAATGCTGTAAATGATTTTAACTAGCTATCAGCTTTTCTGTTCCGGAATACTTTTCTACAAAATGCTACGCAAACGCAAATAGCTGTCAGCTAAAAATTCAAGAGTTTGAGTCCCCCACTTTAACGGACTCAGAAGTCAGAAGTCAGAAGTTATTAGGGAACACCGGAGCTGGGAACAGGAAATATACGAATAGTCTTATAACTGTACCTCACTATCCTCAAAAATGCTGTAAATGATTTTAACTAGCTATCAGCTTTTTTGTTCCGGAATACTTTTCTACAAAATGCTACGCAAACGCAAATAGCGGTCAGCTAAAAATTCAAGGGTTTGACTCCCCCACCTCACGGGGTGACAAGTCACAAGTCACAAGTCAGAAGTTAACCCACCCCTAACCCCTCCCAGGAGGGGAAGTAGGGGATGCGTGAGCAACTCTCCAAAAATATTTCGCTTTAAAAGGCGGAGTTTTAGACCCAATTATTTTGATAAAAAAGCGCGTGATGCTTGTTAATGGGGGACTTAAACCTTCATTATACACCTTGAGAAGCTGATTGCTCATAGCTGAGTGCTGAATGCTACTTTAACGAACATAGCTAACTCTTTCTAATTTAAGGAAGTTAACTAATTAACAACATTTTAACTGCTTTTATCTCGAAACTATACTGCCTAACATAATTGAGGCTTTTCTAGATTTTTTTAAATCTGGTTTAATTAAAATCCTAATATTCTCTACAAAAAAAAGCCGATTTTTTTAAAGTATTTAGAGAAACAAAAAACAGGGAGCAAGCCAATGAAAAATATTTTTCATCGTTCAATTTTAACTATTTTTAGCACAATATTTTTTACTATTAATACTGCGATATCTGCCCAAGCAAATTTTACTTTTGACGAGGTAGAAATTGACCAAAATCAAGTTATTGCCACGGCAATGCCTCTGAGCGATCTAAACGGATATTCTGGTTATAAACTAATTATTTTAGAGCAGCGTTCTAATGAAAGACCTTGCTGGAGTGAAAGTGAAGCAGGATTATATCCAATTTTAGTTGAGCCTTTGCTATTAAACTTTAATTTTTCTGGCATTTGTGGAAGAGCTACTGATAGTAATGGCTATTCAATTCGGGTAGATGGTAATGATTTATCAGTTAGTCATAGATTAATTTTGCAGAATGTTGGTGGTGAAATTAAATTATTTGGCATTTCCTTGACAGGAGATAAAAAAATGATTGGTAGAAGTCGCGGACTTAGTAATGGAATGATGAAAATTTTTCTAGAACCTGGTTGGCAATTTACTAAGCGTAGTTATCAAGGAAAAGTTCTTGGTCATTTTTATTTTAGTTATGATAGTTTTGCTGCTAAACAAGCTGAGATTGAGCAAAGAATATCTGAGATTGAGGCTCAAATTCCAGATAGTTTAGAGTTTTATGATAATACTAATTCAGCAATAGCAGAAGGTTCTTAACGAAGTCAGAAGTCAGAAGTCAGAAGTTATTTTTTTAACGGGCATTTGAGCAACTCTCCAAAAATATTTCGCCTTAAAAGGTGGGGCTTTAGACCCATATTATTTTGATAAACTGAAGATTCATAAATTACAGAAGTATTTTTTAATATACCTTGAAAAATGTAGATTCAATACACAATATATATTTTGAAAATGGATGAATTGATTGATAAACTTTAGCAATTTAAATTAATTTATAACTCTTAATAAAATCAGAAATTAGCAAATATTTTATCGATGGTAACTAGATTTAAAATTCAGTATATAGCTAGAAAAATTTGTACCGCCCTACTTTCTAATTGATCAAATAGTTAATATAGCAGTAGAAGCAAAGGGCACGGACAGATCAAAAGCTTAAAAATCAGACAACGCAAGATTTTTCCTTCTTCCTTCTTTCTTCTTCCTTCTTTCTTCTGCTATACATTAAAATTTTCTTTCACAAAATCAATAAAAAAACATGGAAATCAGACTTATGAACCATAGAAAAACCCATAAACTATCTCAGAAAGACTTGAATAATTTAGAAACATTATTAACTTTAATAGGTCTAAATTTAGTCATTCAAGAAACAGAGTATTTTACAGGAGATGATTGGTTGCCTCTATGTAATGATATTGATAGTGGAGAAATTTATCGGAACTGGTTTATTTGGCAAGATACAGAAGTTACTCAAGAATGGGAAGCTTACGATCATGTTACTAATCAACGAATTATTGACAGTAACTTAACTAGATTAACAGCAAAAATAGATATAATAGAAAACCAGAGAAACTTACAAATAAATAATTAGTTGAAGAAGGAAGAAGAAAGAAGGAAAAAATGGATAGGGATACTAAAATAAGCCACTCTACATCTACAAACCCCAAGAAATTGTAGATACCGTGTAGACTGCATCAAAACTAGAAACTTTACATACAAAAAAATCAAGTAGGAAATTAATTATGACAGGTTTAGAAATAATAATTTTTGCTTTAGTACCAAGTATTGCTTGGGGAATAGGAATTGTATTTGCTTTCCCTCCTGACGATATTAATAATTACTAAAATCCAAAAATAAGTATCAAAACTTTCATCATCGTAGAAATTGATTAAATTAGTATAGTACTACGCAAATGGGTTAGGAGGTTTATAAACGCTCAAACTTAGTCAGGGATTACTTCTGACTTGCGCCTAGCGCTATCGGTGTCCCATCCCCGGAAAAGATGAAACTCGCCCAATAATAAGGATGTTGATATTCTCCCTCTTTCAACCAATTTCGCTGAATATCCAGTAACGCATCCCGGCGTCCTTTTCCTGCTTTTAATCCCTGATAATAAGCTACCATCAAGTCTTTTGTGGCATTATCTTCTACTTTCCACAGACTCATCATTTGACTTTCGCTGCCTGCAATAACGAAAGCACGACGTAATCCATAAATTCCTTCCCCCACGCTAATATCCCCTATTCCTGTATCGCAAGCGGATAATACTACTAATTGAGTGCCGACTAGATTTAAGAGGGTGGCTTCATAAGCAGTAAAAACTCCATCATCTCCTCCACTCTGTTGTTTTTCGACTCCGGCAAACACTAACCCAGAACGAAATAGGGGATTATCAAGATTGGTTGGGTTTTCTGATGTAGGTTTGGATAAAAAGAATCCATGAGTGGCAATATGGAGGAAGTCGGGATTTTTGACTTGCTTGAGGGCGTTTTCTGTCGCTTTGGTTTTGGTTAAAGTTAGAGCTTCTGGGAAGAGTTGATATCAAATCCGGTAGCATCGGTATAAAAAAATTAAACCTGATAAATTAAGGGATGAATAGTAAGAGTTGGGCGATCGCCATGCCGAGATTGTTAAAGCTAGAACCACACAAAAGTATCGAAGAGTTGGAAAAACTCTACCGACAAACTCAAGACCCAATAGAACGAACTAGATGGCAAATCCTCTGGTTGATAGCTAAAGGCCACAAAGTAGAAGAAGTGGCTGAGGTTACTGGATATCGGCGTGGTTCAATTTACAGAATTGTAGGGCGCTATAACCGATTAGGTATTGATGGATTAAAAGATCGTCGCCATCAACATCAGGGGCCGGAGACCTTACTCTCAGAAATAGACCAAGCTTTCCTATGGCAAGCACTACAAGAGCCACCGGTAGATGGAGGTTTATCATTTTCTTTGTGGGTTTAATACCCCACCGTCAACGGTCGTGTTCACGCATTACTTGGGGGGAGCGAATCCCCATGTAATTTTCCTCCTGTCTCCAGTATAGCTGTCTCCTGTCTCCTTCTTCAAGGAATGGACCCAAAGTAGCTCAGTGGATGAGCGAGCATCTGGAACGTCCTATTCATCCTCAAAGAGGGTGGGAATATCTACGTAGCTTTGAAATGCGTTTAAAAGTACCACGTCCAGCACATGACAAAGGGGAGATCACAGAGCAAGAACAGTGGAAAAAAAAACTCAACCAGAAAGTCCAAGAAGTAGGGCAAAAACACCCAGAGGCCACAGTTGAAGTCTGGGCAATGGATGAACATCGCTTAGGGTTAAAACCTATATGTAGAAGAGTCTGGGCTCAGTTGGGTAGTCATGCGATCGCCAATGTTAACTGGAAATACCAATGGCTATGGTTATACGGCTTTGTGAATCCAAATAATGGTGAAACTTACTACTGGATTTTACCAAAAGTTAATGTAGAGCTTTTTAACCGAGTTTTAGAAGACTTTGCACGAGAATTTCAGTTAGGAGAAGACAAACACATTATCTTAACCATTGACAGAGCTGGATGGCATACAAGTTCTGAGTTAAAGATTCCTTTGGGCTTGCACTTAGAGTATTTACCACCCTACTCGCCTGAATTACAACCAGCAGAAAGGTTATGGCCTCTAATTAATGAACCGATCGCAAATCGTTCATTTACCAGCCTCGAAGAGTTAGAAGAAATTCTGTTTGAGCGTTGTCAAGTTCTTTTAACACAGCAATTTGCAATCAAGGCTATAACCCAGTACCATTGGTGGCCGAAAATTCAGGTTTAATTACTCCGATGCTACCGGATTTGAGATCACCTAGAGTATAGTAAGCAATCCCTCTTCTTTGAATACCTAGTCTTCCCAGAATAGTTTCAAAAGTTGCTTCTACTCTATTAAGTGCTTGTAGTTGCTGATTAGCTATACCTGCAATGACTCCAGCAATTATTGCTCCAATAAAAGAGATAGCCAAAACACCAGAACCAAAACGAATCATGCGATTAGCTTTCTGATTAGCTTTAGCCAAGATACGATTCTTGTCTTCTGATGTCTCAAAAGCTACTTTAGCTTCTAGCTTTTCTCGTTCTTGACGTTTTTTTTCCTCTTTATCTCTATTCCGCTCTGTCAAACTCATTTGACTGCTTTCCAGCGAACAACCCTTGCCTTAAGAATGTTTCCCGATGCAACTAGGGGAACATCTAGATAAATTGCCCTATCTGGCAGATCTAGAGTATTTAGTTGTTTTCCCAGTGCTGCATTAACCACATGAGCGCAGGTGATAATGTGCCGATTAGACACTAGAAAACCTGCGCCAACAACGTTTTTGTTAGGTTGACGAATGCGAACGATTGCCGATGTCCATTGAAAAGTCATTGTTAACTACAAATCACTTCTTCCACTTCAAGGTAATTTCATAGTTGCCTTCCACATTTGTCGAGGCAATAATCGCTCCCATTTCTGCCGTCATCTTTAGCCCAAATTTTACCTCTACTTCATCAGGGGAGTCTTTTAGTTCCCGAACTTTGCCAATAATGTTGGTAGCAATAGGCTTAATTGTCTCCATTGCTTCAGCAAAGGAGGTTTGAGCTTGAGCAACAACTTTTTGGCCAGGATAGTTAGCAACCAGTTCCTCATCTACCTCGGAAACTGGTAACTCCTCTACTTCTACAAGAATAGACTTGTCACCATCTAAGGGAAATTTAATTAAGGGTTTCACAGTTTACCTCTGCTTCTAAATTGAAGTTCTAATTAAAAAAATTTTACTATTACTATTATGTACAACAAGCCACCCCTGGATTCCGGATATGTTCCTGGTATTTAGAATTTTTAGCAATACCCATTTCAGGCAAAAGATAGGCTACATAATTATCATATAGCTTTAGTGCTTTTGCTTTAGGATGTGCTTTAGCAGGTATAGATATTATGAAATAAATATCAAAAACGAAACTTCTTCCTTTTATCCCAGATGCAATTTATTCCTTACAAACTGAGGTTGATAAATGTCGAAATGCCATAGAAGAAGCCAATAAAAATCCTAATACTGATTTTGCCGAAAAACTCCACCTCAGAGCAACAGCTATTAATTTAGCCCAACGTTGTACTGCTGCTGCTGTTACTGTTTCTAGTGGCGCAGCTAATCACAAAAATCATGGAGCACAACGGGTTTATCGCGAGGCTTTAGTATACACAGTTTCAGGTCAAACTACAGATATTATGGAAGCTACTCTCAAATGTTATAGCAGGGAATAGGGAACAGGGAACAAGGAACGGGGGGAAAAACATTTCCCTGTCTGAGGTTCACCATCAGCACAAGTCCTAATGGTACTTAGGGTTTGCGCTCAAAAATCTTTTAGTAGGGGTAGGAGACAGGAGACAGGAGAAATGGGAATGAGCGAGGAGGTAGAAGTAAGAATTGTAAGAATGATTTTTCTGCCCAACTATGCGCCTAAAATACTAACTTTTTGAGCATTTTAGACTGAAACAGGCGCACTTTTTTCGACTCCAAAAAGGCACTTGTCTTTATATGTCAATGCTTTTAGATTTAATCAGCAACCCCTACTTAGACATTTTTTGGTAGGAAAAATGCTTCAAAGTCAGTCTAGACAAGGGAATTATTGTTTGGGTTGGCGATCGCCTCTTTCCCTAATCATAATAATCTGTAGGGACGTTGCATGCAACGTCCCTACCTGTTCCCTGTTCCCTATTCCCTGTTCCCTGTTCCCTGCTCTATTAAATAGAATCCAATGGCACTCCTAACCATTCTGCAAAATTTTCTAATTGTTTGAGTGTGGTGCTGCTCAATGATACCACTTGGTAATTACTAGGACTAGGAGCTGCTAAAGTTACCTTATGGGTCAGAAGTTGATCGTGATGAAAAACCGTTACTTCAATTGAATCTCCTGGTTGATAATCTTTGAGGCGATCGCTCAACTTATCAGCACTTACCCGAAAACCATCTATTGCCAATAACTCATCACCCGCATCCAATCCCGCTAACTGTGCTGGCCCTTGGGCTTCGACAAATTTAATTATTTCTTTGCCATTCTTAGTGACAACATTCATCCCTAAATTAGGCCATTTATTGTCTTCTCTCTTAAGTTGTAATCCAAAAGGCTTGAGATACTCGTCAAAAGGCAACTCATCTACACCATCAATATACCTCTCAAAGAAATCATCCAAATTTACTCCTGCTACTTCTTCAATTACACTTTTCAATTGTTCGGGAGTAAAGCCTATTTCTGGTTTACCAAACTGCTCCCACATTCGGCGCATTACATCATCTAGCGAGTATTGATTTTGATGTTTTTCCCTAATTAATAAATCGAGCAATAAAGATACCATCGCTCCTTTTAAATAATAAGAAATCTGGCAATTATTGCTATTAGCATCCCGACGATAAAGTTTAATCCAAGCATCCCAACTAGACTCACTTAGGGGTTGTACCTTTCGTCCTATTGTTGTTAGGAAAAGTGTAATTTCTTTCCCTAATCCTTGTAAGAAAGTTTGAACATCATAAACACCAGCTCTGAAAGGAATTAATAAGTCATAATAGCTAGTTGTACCCTCACAAAACCATAGAGAAGGAGTATAGTTTTCCTGTTCATAATTAAATACTTCTAGAGCTTTAGGTCGAATACGCTTAACATTCCATAAGTGAAAAAATTCATGGGCGACTAATTGCATAAAGCGATCGCGTTTTTCCTTACTCCTAAAACTGAATCTAGGATAATTTAAAGTACAGCTAAATTTATGCTCTAAACCACCAAACCCCTGTCCAGATATATGCAATAAAAATAGATATTTTTCATAAGGTAAACCACCAAAAAACTTGGCTTCTACATCAATAATTTTTTTAATATCTGGAATTAACTTTTCTGGTTCTGCATTACCTGTTCCCCAAATAGCTAACTGATGTGCTTTTCCTTGTACTTCAAATTGATATAATTGATGAGTACCTATTTCAAAAGGACTATCTACTAAAGTATCAAAATCTACTGCCTCAAATGTATTATCAGAACCTGGAATTTCTGGTAAAGAAGTCGCTACTTTCCAATCAGGTTTAGGTGGAATAATCTTTATCCAAATGGAATTTTTCTCAGCTCCAGGAATATCAAAAAATAAAGCTGCACCATTAAAATAACCATGTGTAGAGTCTAAATGATTAGTGCGTACCGTTAATTCATTTGCAAATATCCTGTACTGTACTATTACTTCAGAAGTTCCTGAAGTTTCTATTTGCCAATGATTTTTACTGAGCTTTTGCCAATCTAAAGAAGATTCATTTTCACTATAAGCACAAAAATCTTGTAAATGTTTAGCATATTCTCTAACTAAGTAAGACCCTGGTGTCCATACTGGCATCTTTAAATCCAGTTTTCCAGCTTTTTGAAATGAAGGAGATAGCTGTTCAAGTTGGACACACAAACTAACCTCAAACAGATGAGATTCTGGATGAGGCATAAATACTTGATATTGAATTGCTGGTTTTTTAATTGTGGGACTGAGGGATACTGTTCTAGCTTCAGTCATGGTTATTTATTTTTGATATTAACTATTTCCATTTGATTTTAGTATTATATATTTTCTGTTAATTCATCACATATTAATTAATATTATTTTTTAGACAAAACTTTTGATTAAGTTTTTAATGTTTAAAACATTATTATTTATCTAGTCTATTGACTTGCTAAATGCATTAAATGTTTGAGATTAAGTAAGTGAATTACCTGATGTTCTGTATATCTATTCATCCACCCCTTAGCCTGTAGTTTTTCCATGATTTTGCTAGTTTCTTCGATTGTTATATCTGTAACATCAGCTAAATCTTGGTCAGAAATATTAAATATTTCACAGGTTTTGTCTGTGGTCTGACCGTAATTTTCTACTAATTCAACTAATGTATTAGCCAGTTTGACTGCAGGGGGTCTATGACGCAGTTGATCACGAATATTTGTTTGCCTTAGACGCTTGACCATAAGTTGAAGCATTCGATGATGTAACTGAGGGTCTTTGAAGAGAGTTTGAATAAATCTTTGAGCTGAAATACTAATCAAACGTACTGGTGATAAGGCAACGACATCATTTGAGCGTGGTGACTCATCTAGAATAGCCATTTCTCCAAAAAAATCTCCTCTCCCTAGAATAGCAAGTGCAACTGAGTTGTCAGGGGACAATCTGCGTCTAACTTTGACCCAACCGGATACCACGAAGTAAACTGCATTACCCCAAGCATCCTCCATAAGGACGACTCTATTTGAGGGATATTCGTGTTTGACTGCAACTGAAAGTAGCCATTCCAAGGTTTCTGGGTTTGCTCCCTTAAACAGAGGAAAAACCTCGCTGAAAGCTTCTGTCTGCATGAAAATTACTGCTCTTTGTCGTATCTTGATATTGTTCAACTCTACAGCTATCATAACTGGAGTTTTTTAGTTAAGCCAAATTATGTTTTTATTCTTAATTATCTCAACTAAGTTTGATTAAATTAAAATAGTACTATCTTATCATTATTCTTTGCTTATTGCAAACTTAATTTAAATTGAATATTTAATATAGCCATTGAAGGAAAGGTTATACCATTTCTCAAAAACTTTTCAACCCGTATCTTGAGCAGGGGAGTGGGGGACCCACCCTTAACCACTCCCAGGAGGGGAATAGGGGGACAAGTAAATATAATAATAATTAATGCACTCCTAGGGTGCTAATGATCAAAAAGGTGATTATATTTGTGTTAATTACTGAATAATTGAAGTGCTACCTAAGTTAAGCATTAATGCATAGTAATTGGTATTAGGATAGGTCAAAAGCTTAAAATTCAGACAAAGCAATATTTTTCCTTCTTCCCTCTTCCTTTTTCCTTCTTCATTCTGCCAAAATAACTAAAAAAACGGGCTAACCCGATCTTGGTTAACCCGCAAACTTGGGAACGCGCAAATAGATTACTTCTGCACAACCAACTTGACATTAGCGTTTTGCAGACCGCGTTGCTTAACAGCAGCTAAAGTCTTGTTAACGGCATATTTCTGATTGATGGAGTTGATCAACTCAGTTTGATTGTGCTTTTTAGCAACACCCCACAAGTCAGCGATTAGGTCAAAAGAACCATCACTATTGGAAGACCAACCTAAATCATATTCACCTTCGAGAACAGCAACGATATCTGAACGTACACGTTGGCCATTGTAGCCACGAACATCAGCGTTAGTTTTAACTGTGATACCCAAGTCACGCAGAGAAGCTTTTAAGATTTCAGAGTCAGAGATCTTGGTACGCAGTGTGCTGAAGTGAGACATTCGAGTTTCCTCCTAAAATTTTAACTGAAAACAGAAACAACAACGGTTTTTATGAAAAATTACCACTGCTCATCATCGTTAAGTTGATATCGAGTCAAAGTGGTTTTTTTAGGCACTGCTAGTAACTCTATACAGATTACTAGCCTTTACTCCTGTTTGGACCAGGAGAAAGCTTTTAGAACTCCAGTCTTTGATACTCGGCGACTGAAGCTGCAGCAGGCCGCGCACGTTGTCTTGCCCAATCTCGTAGTGCAGTCACCTGCTCTGTCATGGTTTTCGACAACGGTAGTGTAGCTTTAATCGCGGCAATAATATCTAGCTGTGTAAATTCTCTATCTTGAGCAAATGCCTCATACATAGCAGCGATTATGGCTTGCTCTATTTCTGCACCTGAAAAGCCTTCGGAAACATTAGATAATTGATCGAGATCGAAGCGTTCAATTTCTCGACGTCTTTTTGCTAGGTGAATCTTGAAGATATCTTGACGTTCCTGTTTGTTTGGTAAATCTACAAAGAAAATTTCATCAAATCTACCTTTACGCAAAAACTCTCCCGGTAAACGTTCTACTCGGTTGGCAGTTGCCATCACAAATACTGGGGAAGTTTTTTCTTGCATCCAAGTCAGGAATGAACCGAATATTCTACTTGAAGTACCTCCATCAGAGTCAGCTGAACCAGTACTACCAGCAAAAGCTTTATCTAACTCATCTATAAATAGTATAGCTGGTGATATTGACTCGGCTGTTTTAAGAGCATTTCGTAAATTAGCTTCAGAACGTCCTACCATTGAACCATCGTAGACTCGTCCCATATCCAAGCGCAATAATGGTAAACCCCACAGGCGAGATGTAGTCTTTGCTATTAAAGATTTTCCACATCCAGGTATTCCCAAGATTAACATACCTTTTGGCTGAGGTAGGCCATATTCTCTAGCTCTCTCTGTGAAAGCATCAGAACGTTGTCTTAACCAGTGTTTAAGTTCCTCTAGCCCACCTACAGCATTAATAGTTTCATCCTCTTCGATGTACTCTAATATGCCGTTACGCTTGATTAGCTGCTTTTTCTCAGACAGTACAATCTCAACCTCTTGTTCAGTTAGACGTCCTGCTGTTACTTGAGCTTTGCGATATACCTTTTCAGCCTCATCTTTTGTAAGACCTAAAGCTGCTTTGAGGAGCTTTTCCCTTGTCTCTGTGGAAATGTTACGCTTCCCTAGATATTGTGAGAGGACTTGATTCAACTCCTTCATATCTGGTAGTGGAAAATCAAGTACAACTACCTCCTTTTCTAGTTCTATCGGAACATTCTGCACTGGGGACATCAATATAATTGTCTTATTTGTGCCCTTGAAACTAGCGATCGCATCTCTTAACCACCTAGTAACTGGCGGTGAGTCAATAAACGGATGTAAGTCTTTGAATATATATATTCCAGCGTTGTTGCTAGTATCTCGCTGTCTGATTACCCACTCTATAGCTGCCTCTGGTGAGACTGTATTATGCTGAGTGGTATTTTTGCTTTGACTATACTCTACTATTCCGTGAGTTACTGTCCAAACAAATACTTTTTTCTGAGACTGGGGCTTCAGTTGAGCTATAGCTGCAATTGCCTGCTCTGACCGCTCTTCCTCGGATGTTACGAGGTAGATCAGAGGATATTGAGCTTGGATTAGAATCTTAATTTCTTCTTTCATAGTCCTCGATCCAATAGAAACGGTACAATAGATTACGGCTTAATTGAGTTTATGCTTGCTACCCTTAGCAGTATGATGAGCAATTATTTAGAGGTTTAACTGTCATCTCTACTACTTTGTAGTCATCAGATGTAGTCATTTCTACATTCATTAGCAGGGAACTAACTCTTGCTCTCCCGGTTGAGCTTTAGATTTTTCTGTTTCCGGGGTTTCATGTACTGGAATATTTTGGTCTGCCAATACACTTGGCTGATTTTTCAGGGATGCCAGTTCTCCTTCTCGCATTACAACTGAACTCGTACACTCTGGACAAGTGTATACCCGGTGGGTTTGTCCATACATTGAACTTAGTTCATCCACTACTTCTGGGTTTTCCAGATAGAAAAGGATAGCTCTTTCTGCTATTGATGACATTGGTTCCGAGTCAACTGCTGCTCTGATTTTGAGCTTGCGATGCAGTTCTGGTTGGATGTATAACGTAACTTTTTGCTTGTCTTGCATATGACAGTCAACTTGTTTACCCGGGTATGTATATTACATTAACTATTCTTCTAGGGAATGTCAAGCAGTTAAACCGTTTTGACTCTAATATTGTAACATATATTTACATTTTATCAAAAGTAATTTACTGATAAAAAAAGCTAGACTCTACTTTGCATAAGACTTACAGCCTTATATAGGCTATCAAATGTTTTGCTTTTTTGACTAAATAATTTAAACAAGAATCGAAATTAGATTACATATAGCAGGGGACAGGGAACGGACAAGAGTGGGGAAAAGTACTTCCCTGTCTAAGGTTCATCATCAGTCTGTGTCCTAACCAACTCGTTCCTTGCTATCTGAATTTGGATTAATTCCTAACATACATTCTGCAAAACAGTAAAAATAATTTATATTTTTTAATATTTTTCATGGTTAAGCGGACTGGATGTTAAACAGAGGTAATTTTTCTACTATGTGCCCACAATCAGAACAAAGCTTAGAACTGGAAAAGAATCGATCAATCTTGATTAATTTCCGTCCATACCATTCCGCTTTAGAGCTGATTTGTAAACTTAGCTAAAACCCTTATGTAATCTGACTCTCAGGGATTTATTTTTGTTTGGTTATCACTTCCAAAACCCTTGTATTGCAAGGGATTTAGCCTCTTAATATTCACTTGATAAATCAGCTCTTATACTCTAATTGTCTAACTAACTCGGACTAGTTGGCATCACTCCCACCCCTCTTGCTCCCCTACCGGGAGCAGGGCTAATTCTTTGTCGTCAGAGAATATTTATATGGATATGAAATATAGCAATGTGCGCTGGTATATTTACAAATTGCAGGAGGTGTCCAATAGCTAAAAGTCTTATATTATCAGCTTTTTATTCCCCCAAATGAGCTGTTGCCTGCGCGCAGCGCTATAATTAAAACTCACATTCCGCACTTCAATTTGTAACATTAAAAGTAGTAGAAGAATCCGTAACTTGGTAAGTATTTATACTATATAGCTCCTACATTATGACCTTTCTCAGCAGTCAGATTCTCAGGAAAATATTAAGTATAAATACTCAATTACTTACTCCTATTGACCACTATAATTGTCTCCTGTCTCCTATCTCCTATTTTATATACTACAAAAGTAGTATAAATGTAGGTTTCATTGTGCAAATATAAGAATCTCCCCATCTCCCCACACTTCCCACACTCCCTATCAATTATTCTATAGCGTGACAATAAATTAACCCTGTTTCCCGGGAGGGGATGGGGGTTGGTTATGATTCTTGACCATATTCTTTACTGCTAAATCCTCAACCACAACAGTTTGATTTTCTCTGATTAGTTGTAGGGAAGCCGTCGGATTGGCGACTTATGTTAGGTTGTGTGTATAGTCAAGCCTTGAATCTTTAATTTTGACGTGGATCTTTGCTATTTTAAGTCTGGCTTTTCGATCAAAAATTAATATCAGAAGAATTTAGTTAGCTATTTGCTATATTTAGTTTATGGGGTATTGCTGCAAACAATATCCTTAGTTAATCCCTAAATCCTTACTCCTATTCCTGCCTAGCGCTTAGGCAAATGGGGTATATTTGAGTTTTTTTTTGATGAATCAATACCTGTTATCTCTAGCTTGTGCAGGTTAGTAACCTATCAATTACTAGCAATAATATTAACAGCACAAGCTCAAATAGGCACTAACTATATATATCTAAGCCTAATATCATAGTAGTTCAAGAAAATAAACCTAAAAAGGCTCAAACGAGTATTTCTACTCACTCTCCTAATAGTCAAACTACAGGTTATAGTCCTCGTGCTATTAGATACCGATTTGAATGTAACTCAAATAATCAAACAGTTTTAGCTATTTATCAAGCACGACGAGACCGTAGAGGGAATATATTATCTTTGTGGAAAAAATTTACCGAACCAGAGGGAGGTTGTAATCAAAATAATGTTCTGTGGACTCTGAGACATGACAATCAAAATTCCAATGGTTCAAATTATTCGACATTCGACAATTACTGAGCACACTTCGAGGTAAAGCGAGCAGTAGCATAATTATGGAAAGTCAAAATGATGAAGAAATAGAAGCATCTTCAGAAGTTAACATGGAAAATATAATTGATGCCATTATTGAAGAACAAAGCGAAAAATTTGATGAGGAATACGAATTTCCTGAATAATAGAACAGAGAAAGGAAGGATGAAACAAACAGCAAACTTAAAGTTTTTGCTGAACCATAAGCTAGGAAATATTAATTATGGAACACCGAAAAATATTACCTATGGTCTGTGCAGTAGCGATCGCTGCTCAACTCTTAGTTATCAAAGTACAGTCCAGTTTTGCCCAACTCACAAACTCAAATACTACAGTTACTCAACTTAGTACATCTGATGACGAACCAGATAATAATCCCACTCCTTCAGTCAACCCTAAAAAGATACGTTACAGTCGCCGTTACGCATACAAATATAAGTTTGATTGTACACCAGAAAATCAAACTGCGCTAGTCATATATCAAGCACGTCGTAGTCGTCAGGGTGAAATAGTTACATCCTGGAAGGAAGCGACTAAAAGACCTCTAATTCAATGGACAAAGGGAGGTTCCGTAGAATTTGGTGACAAGTATACTCCGGAAGCTCGTTGTCAGGCAGTTACAGATAGATTTAATCAGCATTTTATACAGGGAGAAAAACCAAAGATGCCTCCTTTAAGTGAAGGAGTTGTTAATGGTATGGCTGTAGTTTGTGCTGCTAAAGCAGGAGGTTGTAACTCTAGTAATTTGTTGTGGACTCTCAGAAATAATAATAGAGCTACTAACGGTAAAATTCTGATGAATTTAGTAAGTTCTCTCAGAGGTAATGCTAGTGCTTCGTTAATAATTGAAAGTAGCGATGTTGTGGAAAATAAAAGCCTTGAATGGGTTGAAAAATTGTCAGTTATTGATGGGTTGAAAGCATCATCAGTAAATCAGGAAAAAATGCTGGAGGTGGATATGGAAAAGTTGATTTTTCAAGTTATAGAAGAACAAAAAAAAATGGAAAATCAGGAGTTTTAAGGCTGGAAATGAGAATTGTTAAACAAAAATTTTAGGGATAAAGAAACTCCCACTAACTCAAATGAAACAATTGATAAGTTTAATGGCAATAATTCCTACTTTTTGGGAACTTTGCCTTTCTCAGGTAGCATCAAACTCTGAAGAAGTTAATCTCCCGCAAATTCAGGCAGTTTCTGTTTCTACTATTAAGTATAATCCAACTGTGGAGGCGATCGCTAGACCTCTGACTGTTAGATTGATCGGGAAAAATATTGCTGGCTCAGGAGTGATTATTTCTCGGAAAGGTAGCGAGTATTTTGTTCTAACTTGCGCTCATGTACTTGATTCAAATCAAGAAAATAAATTTGCAGTTTTAACTGTAGATGGAAAAGAATATACTGCTCATAAAGATACTAGATTTAATTTTAGAGAACTGGATTTGGCAATAGTTAAATTTTCCACAAATAATGAGTATAAAGTTGCTGTTGTCAATGCTAATTTTAACTTAAGTTTAGGAGAACAAGTTTATGTGGCTGGATTTCCTAACTATGAAAGGAAGGCAGTAAATTTAGTTACTACTGTAGATTTAGGAATTAAACCATATAATTTGACTAAGGGTAAGGTTATTCATCTACTTAATTTATCCTTGGAGAGAGGTTATAAAATTGGCATGAGTAATGAGATTGAAATTGGGATGAGTGGGGGACCAGTTTTGAATCAAAATGGTGAGTTAGTTGGGATTATTGGTCGGGCAAAATATGCTTTTGGTGGCTTTGATGCTTATCGATTTTCTGATGGTAGTCAACCATCAGAAGAGCTACTTGATGAATTCCTGAGTGCTAGCTGGGCAATTCCTATTGCTAAGTTGAATCAACGGGATGATTTTGCAGAGATAGTAAAGACAAATATTAGTGATTTGTCTGGTGATTAAAATTAGTTATTTGAGATTTTTTTTGACACAAAAATTTGGAATAGGTGTGAAAAAATATGATAAAAAAAAGACATATATTTACTGCCTCTATGACTGTAATTATTCTCAGTATTGGTAAGGGAGTAGATGCAGTTCCTAGAAAATTAACAGTAGAAGAAATTAACTCCATAGCTAAACAAACTACTGTTCTAATTGCCCCCAGGTTAAGTGAACGTGAAAAAGATGATTTATTAAAAAGAAAACCTGTAGCTAGATGGACAGTAGGTTCAGGAGTAATTATTGCTAAACAAAATAAAACATACTATATTTTGACAGTAACTCATAACTTTAGTCAGGAACAAGTAAGTCAAGATGCACATTATGGCATACTAACAAGTGACAAAAAAGTTCATCAAGTTACAAAAATCAACGATGGTAGAGAATGTACTAATAGATTCTTAGAAGCAATAAAAAATAAAAAAGTAGAAACCGCTTTAGTAAGATTTGGTTGTTTTAACAATCAAGAAATAAATGGCTATGATTTAGCAATAGTTAGTTTTGAAAGTAAAAAAAACTATCCTGTTGTGACCTTAGGAGATGCTAGTAAATTACAAGAAGAAGATATTGTTTATATTTCTGGTTGGCCGAAAATTGAAGCGGAACCGAAGCTAAAACTTGATGGAACTATGCAATTAGATTCCCAAGGAAAAATAATTTGTAAAGATCCTGCACCTGAAAGGCAAAGACACCTAGCATGGGGACCATTAAAAGCTTCTATTCCTGTTACTGAAAAGGATAATGGTTATAGCTTATATTATACAGATTATACTCGTCCAGGGATGAGTGGTGGTCCTGTGTTTAATAGTGGCGGAGAGCTAGTTGGAATTCACGGACGAGGCTCGACAAATAAACCTATTTGCGGACAAATATATGAACCAATATCTAATAATAATTCTACTTCAAAAAATAAATTTGAGGCAGGAAATAATTCAGACCCTTTTAACGTGTTTGAGTCTGAAAATACTAGGTTGAAAAATGAAGATCAGAAGAAGCAAGATGATTTCCTAGGATATCCAGAATTTCAATCTCAAAATAACTTAGAGAATAACTCAAATAAAAATCAAAATAATTCTACATTAGACTTGGATTATACTTCAAAATCAATTTATGATTTACAGAAAATGTATAGTAGTGCCCAAAATGTTAATTATTCTCGAAAGTTGATTCAGGAGATAGAAATGAATTTATCTTTTAAATTAGAGGCTCCTTCACAAAGGATAATTCAATCAGAAATAACAAAAATTCCTCAAATTAAGATTCCTGGTGTAAGTAGCCAAATCGAAAATTCTATGTCGAGAAATTCAGATATAACAATATTAGAAAATCCTGAATTGATAACTCCAAATCAAACACCTGAATTGATCGATCCAAATCAAACAAAAGAGGGCGGGTTTGAAGACCCTAATGATAAGATAGACAATATATATGAAATTTTTAATTTTGATCTAGAAACTCGTATTCGGGATAAAAAACCAGATCTATTATAGGTAATTGAAACATCATAAAATATAAAGTAGGTTTAATGAAAAAAATTATGTAATAGATGCAGGGGGGGCAAATGCTATATTTTTTCATAAAAAAAACTCAAAAATTATCTATTTTTATCGGTGGAATCTTCCTTAGTTGTCTAGCATCAACTCCTGCTGTGGCAGAACTTTCAATAGAGGAAATTAATTCTATAGCTAGACAAACAACTGTATTAATTGCTCCTGCACTAACCCCTGAATTACGACAAGATTTAGAAGAAAATCGTAATAACCCATTACAAAAATCAGGGATTTGGAATCCAGGTTCAGGGGTAATTATTGCTAAAACAGGAAATAAATATTATGTCTTAACTGTAGCTCATAATTTTATACAAAGACACCTTGATAGTAAACAGTATTGGCAGCAGTTGGGAGGTATTCCTTATTATGGAATTAGAACTTATGATGGGAAAGTTCATATTGTTAAAGATGTTAATGACCACCGGGGGTGTCCTCTAAAAGGCAATCCGAAATTAACAGTATTGGTGAGATTTGGCTGTCGTGATCGCTTTATTGCAGGTACAGATATAGTTGAACGCAGCATTGGTACAGATCAAATAAGAGGTGTAGATTTAGCGATCGTCACCTTTAAAAGCACAAACAATTATACAGTTGCTCCTTTAGGAGATCCTAAACAGGTCAATATCAACGATAGAGTATATATTTCCGGTTGGCCTGACCCAGAAAGAGAGCAAGACCCGCAGACAGGTAGATGTCGTAACAGAGTAGCTCGCAGACAACGCCGTTTAGCTTGGGGTTTAGTTAGGGGAAAGATTAACCCTGCTCCTGAGCATCTGGGTTATAGTATTTTTTATACTGATGAAACTGCTGCTGGTATGAGTGGGGGACCTGTGTTTGATAGTAATGGTCGTGTAGTTGGCAGTCATGGGTTAGGTAGTCAGAGTAAACCTTTATGTGGCGGGAGTCTTGAGGCAGGAGGTGAATCTGATTCTAGTTCTGATTCTGATAATGTTTCGAGTGGTGAGAGTCTTGATTTTAATAAGTTGCAAAAGCGTTATAGCAGTGGGCAAAATGTTAATTATTTTGAGAGTTTGCTCAAAGAGTTTGATTTTGATTTGACTTTCAGACGAGAGTTACCTAGACCTGAAGTTATAAAAGCTGGTATCACATACATTAAAAATCTAGAAGTTGCTAGTAGTAGTGGTCAAGTAGAATTTGACGCGAGTGAGGATGTGTTTAATGACCCTAATGATGTTGTTGATGATATTTATAAACTGTATACATTTGAGTTGGAGAATATGATTAGGGATGAACCTTCTGGTGGTCCTGAGAGTATATTGTTAGATTGAGAAGGAATCAGAAGGAAGAAGGAAGAAAGAAGAAGGAAGAAGGGAAATATTACGTTGTCTGAGTTTTACAGCATATTTCAGGTTAATGAGGTACAAGTATGAATGGTAAAGTGCTTGTAGTGCGGACATCTTGCCCGCGTACTGGTGTAGTAAATAGGGCTTGCTGATTAAATATCAAAGCATTGACATATAGAGACAAGTGCCTTTTTAGGTCTTTAAAAAGTATAAGGTTTTCGTTGTAGGCAGCTCAAAAAGTTAGGATTTTGGACTGACTATGGCAGAAAAATCAAGGGATAATTCTTACTACTGCCTCCTCGCTCCCGACCCTTTTCTCCTGTCTCCTGACTCCTACCAAAAGACTTTCCATAAGCAAACCCTAAATACCAAATCCAGTTATCATGCATGACCTTTTTCGCCAATGAGATATGAAATACGCTGGCTTCGGAGTGATATATATGATGACTCAATCACGGCAGCTATGATTTTCTTCTAAAATTCTGTCTACTGTCTCCTGTCTCCTGTCTCCTGACTCCTTCTTCTTCTTATAGCTTAACTCCTCGAATTGAATAATCTAATAACTCTATTGGATGCATTAAAATCATTTTCTTTCCTTGCAATTCTAAATGCTTTTTAATCTGCAAAGAACATCCAGGATTAGCAGAAGCAATTAATTCTGCACCTGTATTCAACAAATTTTCTACTTTTTGTTGCCCCAACTCATCAGCTATTTCCGGTTGCAACATATTATAAACTCCAGCACTACCACAACACAAAGAAGCATCTATTGGTTCGCGCAACTTCACTCCGGGAATTTTTTGTAATAGTTGTCTGGGTTGCAAACTAATTTTTTGACCGTGTAATAAATGACAAGCATCTTGATAAACTATAGTCAATTCTTCCTCTTCAGTTAAAGGAGAAAGTTTAGCTGTTAATTCTACATTTGCTAAAAATTCTTGCACGTCTTTAACATTACTAGAAAACTCTTTTGCTTTGTCAGAATATTCTGAATCATCTTGGAGAATATTGCCGTATTCTTTCAGAGTATGACCGCAACCCGCAGCATTAATAATAATGGCATCAACGCCAGTATTAGCAAAACTATCTATCATTTGTTTTGCCAAAGTATGAGCTTGTTTTGTTTGCCCTTGATGTTCTGGCAAAGCAGCACAACAACCTTGACTTTTAGGAATCACAACTTCGCAACCATTAGCAGTTAAAACTCTAATTGTTGCCTCATTAACTGGTGAGAAAAATATTCTTTGTACACAACCTAAAATCAAACCGACTCGATAACGTTTTTCTCCTTGAGCAGGAATAACAGTAGGATAATTATCCTGGAAAGAATCAGCAGTAATTTCTGGTAAAATAGAT
Organism: Okeania hirsuta; assembly: GCF_003838195.1. Lineage (GTDB taxonomy): Bacteria > Cyanobacteriota > Cyanobacteriia > Cyanobacteriales > Microcoleaceae > Okeania > Okeania hirsuta. The sequence goes on along the minus strand of NZ_RCBY01000027.1, from coordinate 16,849 downwards.
TCCATTGCTGCTAATCTGGGGGATATTTTTTTCAGCAGTTCAGTGGCACGAAAAAATTTCTGGAATCCTAATTTTTGATACGCTAATAGAGGGATGAGTAATGGTCGTAATCTCTGAGGATATGGGAAAATATTAAAGATGAGATTGCGAATAAATTTGTCAGGTAATGAACGTTTAATATTTCGTTCTACTTGCGGACGAGTTGCAGCAATTAATTTGTCATATTTAACATTAGATGGGCAAGTAGTTACACAGGCAAGACAACCTAAACAAGTATCAAAATGTTCAGAGGTAGTTTCATTGAGAGGTGCTTCTCCTTTGTTAATAGCATCCATAGCATAAATTCTGCCCCTGGGAGAATCCATTTCTTTACCAATTACCCTATAACTCGGACAAGTTGACAAACAAAATCCACAATGAACGCAAGCATCAATTAATTCTGGTGATGGAGGTTTTTGAGAGTCAAAACTAGGGTGATCTGTTAAAGATTTTAAATGTGGATTTTGCTGTAAAAAGTTGCTTTCTTTAGCAGGAATTTCTCGATTATTTTCGGTGTTTATGTCTTTTATCTGCATATCTTATATTCAAATATTTGTTGATACTAACTTTAATTGATCGTGCTATACATCAATCTTTTTGTCAATCAATAAATAGTAGGTAAGCATTTCCTACGGAATGCTGCGAAACAGGTGTCAGCTTTCAGCCATCAGCTATTAACTTAATTGCCCTTGAAGGAGGAATCAGAGTTGAAAGATTTAACACAATTAAAAGTCCCAAATAAATTAACTACTTGCTCACAACTCAATATTACTCAAATCCTCAAACTACTAATTCCGCCAAAGCTGACAGCTAATGGCTGTTTGCGCAGCATTCCGCCGGAAATGCTTACAATAGTAGAGAGCAATTACTAGCTCACTTGTAAATTTTTATTATAGCATTTAATAATATTTAATAAAACCAACTTGTTGTAGAGAATTTACCTATAAATAATGTAATTTATGAGTATAACTATCTAAATAGGACGAACTGTCATATTTTTTTTGCAAAAAGTAAGAATTATATACCAAAAAAATTTTATATTTAAAAGAAATATGACTATTATAGTTTAGTATTAACCATACTGAAAAATTACAGAGATTAATAATGACTACTTATTTATTTGAAAACTTCTTGGGACTTTCTTTGCCAATGTCAGAACTACAAGAAGTTCCCCCAATAGCAGATAGTCCAGCTTTAGGAAGTTTCAATGCTTTTTTACCAGGAAATACATTACTAATAGAGGGACTCTATGGTGGACTATCAAGCCCTTTATTTCCTGTAGGAGCAGCAGACTCAGAGGAAAACCCTCAAAGCGCAATTCATGTTCATCAGGCTGAAGCAGGTCAAAATGGGGATATTCTTCGCAACTTGACTGTATCAGAATTTGATGATACTACAGGTATATTTCATGGTGCTTTTACTCTCACAAACACAGAAACACAGGCAGCAGAAGCAGACGAGTTGTATATAAATCTGCACACAGAGAATAATCAAAGTGGAGAGCTAAGAGGACAGGTTCTTTTAGACGATCTAGAAGCAATAGTTGGTCTAGGGTTGCCCATGTCAGAAGCTTTTGAAGTACCACCAGTAGCAGATACCCCCGCAGAAGGAATAGTAAATGCCATTCTGACTGGTAATAACCTATTAATACAAGGAACTTTTTCAGACTTATCAAGCGATTTATTCCCGGTTGGAGATGAAGACTCAGCAGGAAATCCTCAGAGCGCCATTCATCTGCATCAGGGATTAGCTAATTCTAATGGTGGAATTATTCGTAACTTCGATGTAATTGATAATGGTGATGGATCGGGTGGATTTTTTGGTGATTTTACTTTAAGTCCCGATGAAATAGTAGCTGCTGAGTCTGGAAATTTGTACGTCAACCTCCATACAGAAAATAATCAGAGTGGAGAATTACGCACCCAAGTTCTGCTCAACGAAATAGACCCAACAGGAAATGATCTAGCAACATTTTTACCGATATCAACCGTTCAAGAAGTCGATCCAGTAGGACCTAGTGACGGTTCAGGAACTTTTTATGCAGTTCTCTCTGGCAATACTCTCAATATATCCGGTGATTTTTCTGTTGTATCAAGTGATTTGTTGAATGTCGGACCCTCCGAGGACTCAGAGGGGAACCCTCAAAGTTCAGTTCACCTTCATTTGGGTGGACTTGGTGAGAATGGCGATATTTTACGCAACTTGACTGTGGTTGAAACTGATGGTGTTGGTGCAGGTTTCTTCTCTGGTAGTTTTACTCTGGATGAAACTGAAGTTGCAGCAGTAGAGTCAGGAGGAGTTTATATTAACCTGCACACAGTAAATAATCCGAGTGGTGAGTTGCGCGGACAGGTGATTTTAGAAGATTTGGATACTGTAATTCCTCTTGATGATGTAGTGTTCAATGGAGACAACCGGGATAACAATATTGATGCAGGTTTTGCTAACGATATAGTAAGAGGTTTTGCTGGAGACGATCGATTAAATGGACTCGCAGGTGACGATCGCGTCATTGGTGGTGATGGTAATGACAACCTGATTGGTGCTAGAGGAAACGATACTCTATTAGGCCAGGATGGTAATGATGTTTTAGAAGGTCGCCCTGGGTTCGATATATTGCTTGGTGGAGACGGTAATGATATTCTCAATGGTGGTCAAGGTCGCGATCGCCTGAATGGTGGTGCTGGAGACGATGAATTGATAGGTGGGGCAAGTATAGACCGATTTATTTTTAACACCAACGAAGAATTTGATTCTCAAGATATAGGTATAGACCAGATTAATGATTTTAATAGTGGGCAAGATAGAATTTTGCTTGACTTGAGAACCTTTACTGCTCTAGATAGTTCTCCTGGTATTGGTTTATCTACAGATGATTTTGCAATTTTCTCTAGTGAAGTTGATGCTGCAACTGCTGAGGCTAAAATTGTTTACAACTCTGCTAGTGGAGCGTTGTATTATAATGCCAACGGTACTGAAGATGGTTTCGGTACTGGCGCTCAATTTGCCACATTAGATGGCAGTCCAGATTTAGTAGCTAATGATTTTCAAGTTAGATAGATAGGAATTGCCACTCTACCTGTACGCTCAGTTGCAACGCACCTTACACCATTCCTGCCTGTTTGATCTGAAAACTAATTCATATCATGTCCGGATAATTAGCGATCAAAAAAACTTTCTCCTCTTTCTTTTTCTTTCTTCCTTCCTGACTTCTGACTCCTCCGTCGTTTATTTATAACTGTTCAACCGGACATGATATCATATTATATTCCCTGTTAAATTCCACCAACAAAAGAATAGGGATTAAAAATATTTTGTGGATCGAATTGTTGTTTAATTCGGCGCATTATCTCAAGACCATTCTGATTATAACCCCAAACATCTAGTTTTTCTTTTATCTCTAATGGTGCTGCTAAAACTGTGATAAATCCACCTTTAGATTCACACCAACGCCTTAATTCTAGAATAGTTTCAGGAGTAACAGAATTAAACTTTAATTCTCCCAAACCACTCCCTGCATGAATTAATCCGAAACCAGTTTCTATGGCCGATCGCTCTAAAGTTTCTACAGCTTCCCTAGGCATAACTCCTATTTTACAAATTATTTCATTTTGCTGAGAATGCCAGATTTGTTGTTTTAATTTTTGCCATAATTCTGCTTCATAATCATGGTAACGGGTGGAATTTAAACCTAAACTATCTCCCACTTTTAATAATTGATTAGATTGCTCTTCAACACTCTCTATTATGCTTTGAAATCTAACCATTAATCCCACACCTTTACCTAAGTCTAATTGTTCTACTAATTTAGTTGAAAGTAAGTCAATAGCAACGGGTGTTAATGCTGAAGATAATAAAGTTTGAGTTGCTTTGGCAATGTTATTTTTTTCTCCTACTAAAACAACGGTACCGGATGCTTGTTGTTGAGGATAAACTCTCAGAGTAACTTGACTAATGATACCTAATGTGCCATAAGAACCTGTAAATAATTTCATTAGGTCGTAACCTGCCACATTTTTAACTACCCGTCCTCCCGCTTTAGCAATTTTTCCATCCGATCGCACAAAACTTATACCCAGTAGCATATCTCGTACACCCCGGTAGCGTTGACGTAGGGAACCTGTATCAGCAGTGGCAATGATACCGCCAATAGTAGCAGTTTCTGAATAAGCAGGGTCGATAGCGAGAAATTGACCTGCTTTTGCTAAGGTTTCCTGTAATTCTGCATATTTCATCCCTGCTTCCACAGTAACAGTTAAGTCACCCACAGCGTGTTCGATGAGATGGTTGAGGCGATCGCTACTGACAACTATTATTCCTTGTTTGTGAGTAGTTCGGTCTACTTTCATTAACCCTCCCCAATGAACTTTGCTACCGTTACCACAAGGTAATATTGCCCAATTATTTTTAGCACAGCAAGTAACTATGGTAGAAAGTTGTGCTTGAGTTTCTGGATAGACGATGCAGTTGATGGTAGTGTCGGGAGCGATCGCCTGTGATATTTGTTGTTTTTTTGTTTGGTCTATATCTTGCCACAAACTAATATTGTCTTTGCGGACAATAGTTTCTAATTCTTGTATGTTAAATGTATTTTCTTGGGAAATCACTATGATTAATTATGAATGGTATTAAGGAACAAGGAACAGGGAACAGAGAACAGGGAATAGGGAATGAATAAAAATTCTAGACTAACCTAAAACTGTACCTCACGCTTCCTGAAATTTGCTGTATATGCTGAACTACTTATTTTTATCATACTTTTAGATTTATATTTATTGCGAACTTCAATTTATTCTTTTTTAAAAAAAGCAAAGAACGAGTTGGTGTTTGACATAGACTGATGATCAACCTTAAACAAAGAAGTGCTTTTCCTACTGTTCCCTGTTCCCTGCTATATAAACTATAAATGTGCAACCCCCCTTTCCCGACTATAGTCTGATATAGTATCAAATTGTTTAACCCCATAGTCTGATAAATCCTGATGGGAATAAGGACAAATCTAGGTTCAATTATTTGAATAAAGGAAAACAAAAATATGCTGACAGAATTACAAACAAAAAAATGGACAGGTCTGTTTCAAGTCTATGATGCCGATCAAAATGGTGTAGTAGAAAAAGACGATTTTGAGGAAATATTCCAGAATCTTGCTAGAGCGGGTAATTTAACTCAGGGAACACCACAAATTATTAGAGATTATCAGAGAAGATGATCTGGTAGGAGTTAGATAGTTAAAGAAAATGTAAGTAAAAAAAACTTTATTTTTACCTATAAAAAATACTTATTTAACTTACTAACTACCCCCTAAAACCGATCGCTTAATACTAAACCTGACGATAAGCAATTACAGCATAAAAAGGGTCGCCTCCTCCTAAACCGAACATCTGTAAAAAACTAGGTACATTTGACTTCTGATAAATTACCTCTACTTGACTAAAACCTGGAATTTCATTAGCACTTTTTACACTGTCAAAATAACGCTTGACTAACTCTACTCTTCCATTTTCCGAACCATCTCGCCAAGCACTAATAGCTTTCTGATAAAACATCCGATTAGAAAAACTAATAATTGCTATTCCGCCAGGTTTCAAAATTCGATAAATTTCATAAAATATAGCATCAGGATATTGCAAATATTGAATAGAAACACAATTAACAACAGCATCAAAATCTTTGTCAGGAAAAGGTAATTTCAAATCCTTGTTTAAATCTTGAACAAAGTAATGATTTAATTGACGATTTTTAGCCAACTCCTCCTCATTCATACCATGACCTTCAACATGAGCAAATTCAATATCTTGTGGTAAGTGAGAAACCCAACTACTCATCATATCTAAAATTCGAGTATGAGGTTTAAGGCGATCGCGATATAAATTTGTCAACCGATCAATAAACCCTTCATCCACATGAGTAACAAATCTAGGGTAAGAATAAAACAGGCGATCGTCAGAGTCGTCTAACTTTGTGCGTTGATTAGCTTGTAGTAACATAAATAGTCAAGGTGGGTTTACACTACATAATATATTTTATCCAAATGTTACGAATTGTAAAGTAAGCGGTACAATAAAAAATGTATAGCAATAGCTAGAACAGTTAGGACAAAGACTGATAATGATCTTTAGGTGTTGCTGAATTGAAGTATGAATGCGCGATTGTTTGGTTCAGGTCCACGCCCCCTAAATCCCCCAAAATTGGGGGACTTTTAGAGTTTTATTCCCCCCAAAATTGGGGGGGCAAAATCATACCCAGAATCAGCAACGCCAATCTTTAGACAGAGAAATGTTTTTCAATCTGTTCCCTGTTGCCTGCTATGCAACTTCAGCAAATCAAATATTCAACCAAAATATGACAACAACAACCGCAGAAAAAATGACAACTAAACTCCCTCCCCTTATTCCCCGTGAAATTTTGTTTGGCAACCCCGAACGTACCAGTCCCAAACTTTCCCCCGATGGCAAATATCTGGCATATATTGCTCCAGATGAAAAAAATGTCTTGCAAATATGGGTACGAACAATAGGTCAAGAAGACGACCGCCAACTTACTGCCGACAAAAAACGGGGCATTCGGATGTATTTCTGGACTTACAACGAAGACCAACTCATATATCTTCAAGATGCTGATGGGGATGAAAATTATCATCTCTATCAAGTTAATATTCAATCAAACATGGTGCGCGACCTCACCCCATTCCAGGGAGTCAAAGCAGAAGTAATAGATTTAGACCATAATTTCCCTGACCAAATATTAGTGGGTCTGAACCTGAAAAATCCCCAAACTTTCGATGTTTACCGCATCAACCTCAATAATGGTGCAGTAGAATTTGACACCCATAACCCAGGTAATATTGTTGGTTGGACTGCTGATGCAAAATTCCAAATCCTGGCTGCAGCAACCATCACAGAGGATGGAGGTTCGGATTTACTGTATCGCGAAACCACAGAAAAATCTTGGGAAACTATCCGTCACTGGGGGCCAGATGAAGATGGAGGCCCGAGTTTCTTCTCCAATGATGGCAAAACTCTCTATATATCAGCTAACCATGATGCTAATGCTATACGTTTACTTGCTCTCGATCTTGCCACTCGCGAAGAAAAAGTAATTGCTGAAGACTCCCAATATGACATTAGTGGCAGTTTAACTCATCCTATTACTCGTGCCATTGAAGCAGTGGGTTTCTACAAAGATAAATTAGAATGGCAGATTCTAGATGATAGCATTGCTGCAGATTTTGAATTTCTCAAGCAAGCGCACAAAGGCGAGTTTCGCATCGTTAGTCGTACCCTCGAAGACAATAACTGGTTGGTAGCTTATTTTACTGATGACGGACCTGTTTATTATCATACTTACGACCGCACTGCTAAAACTATAACTTTTCTCTTTAGCAACCAACCCCAACTCGAAGGTTTACAGTTGGCACCAATGGAACCCATTTCCTACGCTGCTAGGGATGGTCTAACTATTCATGGTTATCTGACTAAACCTGTAGGTGTTCCAACTCCAGCACCAGCAGTGCTTTTAGTTCATGGGGGACCATGGGCGCGGGATACCTGGGGTTATAGATCACAAACTCAGTGGTTAGCTAACCGAGGTTATGTGGTTTTGCAAATTAATTTCCGGGGTTCGACTGGTTACGGTAAAGATTTTCTCAATGCTGGTAACCGGGAATGGGGAGCGAAAATGCACGACGATCTAATTGATGGAGTTAACTGGTTAGTAGAAAAGGGTATTGCTGACAAGGATAAAGTTGCTATCATGGGTGGTTCTTATGGTGGTTATGCAACATTAGCAGGGTTGACTTTTACCCCGGAAGTGTTTGCTGCTGGTGTGGATATTGTCGGACCGAGTAATTTGATCACTTTAATGCAAACTATCCCTCCTTATTGGGAACCTTTGAAGAAAGTCTTTTTCCATCGTGTGGGAAATTTGGAAACTGAAGCAGAATTTTTGAAGTCGCGATCGCCTCTGTTTTTTGTCGATAAAATTGAGAAACCTTTATTAATAGGTCAAGGAGCAAATGACCCACGGGTGAAAGAGTCAGAAAGTACGCAAATTGTTAAGGCAATGGAAGACGCGGGTAAACCGATCGAATATGTGCTATATACAGATGAAGGACATGGTTTTGCTCGTCCAGAAAACCGTTTACATTTTTACGCGATCGCCGAGGAATTTTTAGCAAAATATCTGGGTGGAATATTTGAACCAGTAGGGAATATAGAAGGTCACTCTGGTGTAGTTCGTTAGAGCGGGGGAGTAGGGGAGTAGGGGAGCAAATTCCTTGGATAAGAGGTACAGAGATTAACAATTTAACGTTTGTAGTGCGGGCATCTTGCCCGCGATGGGTGCACCTCATATAGCAATGTGCGCTGGCATATTTAGGGCTTGCTGATTAAATATCAAAGCATTGACTGATATTGGTTTGCTGCCTTTTTTTGTCTTGAAAAAGTGCAAGCTTTTCGGTCTAGGGAGCTCATGCATGCTAGTATTTTGGGATGATTATGGCAGAAAAATAAAGGGACAATTTTTACTACTACCTCCTCGCTCATCCCCATTTCTCCTGTCTCCTGTCTCCTGTCTCCTGTCTCCTACCCCCACCAACAGACTTTCCATAAGCAAACCCTATTTACAAATTACAAGAGGTGTCCAATAGCTAAAAGCCTTATATTATCGGTTTTTTATTCCCCCTTCCGGAGCTGTTGTCTGTTGCCTCTCTTGGTGCGCATTCCCTTGCGACTGGCGTCGTCGCGGGGTCGCACCGCTGTTGCCTGTTGCCTGCGCACAGTGCTATAACTTCGGAAACTGCTGTAATACCAATTTGAAAAAAGAATGTTACGAATAATAAGTGCGATAAAAAGATTTTGCAGGAAATTTCTCTTTGACGAAAAAGAGAATTTACGACCTAAAAACTGGTATTGAAGCAATTCCCATACGACTCCTGACTCCTGACTCCTGACTCCTAAGAAATAGCCTAACTATTTGTAGCAAACATTTATCAAATTGGTATAAATACATCCTCTTTCTTTGGTAGTCCTGCGGAGCGTAATGGTATACAGCAAAAAAATACCAGGTACGGGAGCAAAAGGAATACCTGAAACGGGAGCAAGATGCACCACTACCCAACAGTTTAAAACTCAGGCAACACCAGATTTTTCCTTCTGTGCTAGATAACTAAAGCCTTCTTCCTTCTTCCTTCTTCCTTCTTTCTTCTCCTCTTCTTCCCTCCTGACTCGGTAACTTCCCCTCCACCGGAGGGGGAGGGGTTAGGGGTGGGTTGACTCCTGACTCCTGATTAACTATTCTTCTTCATAAAAACTATAAAAAAGATATTCATTTTTAAAACCATGTCTATCTAAGACATGATGAATTAACCCACGATCAATTAATAATTGACCAATCGAAATTGCTTCTTGTAAATTCAAATTTTGAGTCCTCATTAACCATTTTACTGCCTCAGAACCAACAAAACATTTTGGGTAAATACCCCACCGATGTCGGCGGTCTTTTATTGCTACTCCATGAGAACCACGCATTTCCTGAATCAAGGTATCTATATCTATATTATTAAGAATTTCACTGTCGATATTATTGATGGTTGATACAGTTAAATTATCCTCTTCATCTAGCTCTAAATCAGAAATTTTTCTTTCCAGTTTATGTACAAAACTATCAGGATAATAAAGTTCTACAGATTGGGTAGTATTTTTCTGAATCCAAGTCTGAATCATTTGCTCTATTTCTGGAGATTTTAAATGCAAATCTCGCTGAGGAAAAGGAATTTCAATTCCATATTTTCTTAGACTTACTTCAATACGATAATTTAGTTCACTTTTGAGCTTATGTTTTTTCTGAGGTTCTCTAATCCAAACAAGCAAATCAAAGTTTAGAGAACTATCACCAAATTCTTGAAACCATAGTTGCGGTGATGGATTTAATAATACTTCGGGATGACTTTTAGCTACTTCTAAAATAGCTTTTCTAACTAACCTAATTTCAGAACCATAGGCAACTCCTATGGGAACTTTTACCCGAGAAATCGGATTATTATGACTCCAATTTAAAACTTCATTTTCTAGAAAACGAGAGTTAGGAACAATTAAAGAAATCTTGTCTAAAGTAGTAATGTAAGTGCTGCGTAAACCAATCCGTTTAACAATACCTTCTAAATTTCCAACTTGAATAAAATCACCCACTTGAATAGGCCGCTCAAAAATTAGAATAATGCCACTCATAAAATTGTTAGCAATATTCTGTAGACCAAAACCGATACCTACACCAAGGACACTAGCAATAATTGCTAAAGAACTAACATCTACCCCCCAAAGTTGCAGAATAATTAGTATACCTAAGAAAATTAAGCCATATTGAACTAAGAAACTAATTGTATCTTGAATGCTCTGCTCTGCTCCTGTTAAGCCAATAATTTTACTTCTGAAGATGCTAATAAAATATCCTACTCCTTTCCACATTGCAATGGTTAATCCGACTAAAAACATTATGTCTAAAATGGAAAAACCTTTGTTACCTAGATTAAAAATAGTAGAAGTAAAGCTCTCTTTTAAAATATTTAATACTTTGTCGCGATAGTTGCTAAGAAATGGTATTAAATCGGTTATATAGAGGACAACTACTATCCAGACTATGACTCTAACAGCAATTCCAGTTAATGGCAAAAGTGTAGGGAAATAATTGACAAGTTTAGGATATCTTTCCTCAAATAAATTGCTAATTTTGAATTCAAAAAAACCATAAGATAACTGTAGAGTAAAAGCAGTTAAAATTAGAATAATACTGATGATTAATACTTGGAAAATATAACGTGGCTGACGTTCTGTTTGAGCTAATTCCAAAGCTTCTTCAATTCTATATTTCCAGATTACTGCTTGCTCTTCTATCTTCATTCTTCCTTTGACATCTGTCGCAGTTACTGTGAGTAGATATTTACTATTAACACCCAGAATTGTTTCTTCATTTTTCTGGTCTATATCTACCTCTATAGATTCACCTGAGCTTAAGATATTTTCTAATGTTGAACTGATGATTTCAGCTCGTTTAGTAGCTGTCAAATTTTTATCATCATTACCTGATACTTTAAATAATATTTTACCATTAAGTACTACTGGAGCTGTTTTGAAATTATTATTAGTAGCAGTAGATTGCCCCCAAGCTGGTACTATGAAAAATAATAAAGGTAGCAAAAAAGCAATTATTAATATTTGAATAATTTGTCTTTGAGCTATTTTTCTCCTTAGTGGAAAAATCAAACTATTCTTTGTTGCTAGAGAGCAATTTGTTCGTTCACATCTTGCTACTTTTCTCAACTTTAGCCATAAATATTCATACCACATAGCAACCTTTTAAAACCTCAATGAACATTTAATTATCGACTGATTTGCTGTGGAAAAATTGACGCACTAAATTTGTTAACTTATTGGTACTTTCTATTACTGCTAAATTTTGTTCTAGCAGATTTACAGCGCTTTTGCCGCTAACGCCCCTACTGTGGTCTACTGAAATGAAAACCGCTGTAAGTTTTTTTATTAGGACTTACTAATTTTTTAATTTTAATATGAAATACTAAAAATTATGTTATTTAATACTCTCCTTATCTCCCTTACTAATTATTGATATCAAAACAACTTTTGCAAGAGATTATAGTTGTAACTTACTATCATATAAGCTTTTGGCTAAGTTCTCTGAATGGTATAATTATTGTTTGAAAAACGCAGAAGGCATAAGGGAAAATTGCTTATGGATAGTCTTCGACACACCACTCCCTGTCTTATAACCCCAAACAATTTTAAGCATCACCGTTGACGGTGGAGTATTAAACCCGCCACAGAAAAGATAATATCATGAACTTTAAAGTAATGAGGAAAAATGAAATTATTACTCAAGCAAACTAGAGCTACTATTCGTAAATCCCTAGGAGTTATTCGTAAGGGTTTATCGTTTGGAGAAATTTTAGATAATAAAGCTTTGATTGGAACTCACCACAAAACAGGTACTGTTTGGATGTTAACTATATTCAGTGCTATTGGTTCTGATTATGACTTAAAATTTTGCCGGGAGAAAAATAAGGCAGCTCTTAGGGGTTCATCTAAGAACTTTGGGCATTGGTGAAAATAGGTATGACATTTGTCCGGATCAGAGCGCAATAGAACTCTATTCCGCTTACGCGACCAAAAAACTTTCTCCTTCTACTCGGGGTTTGTTCTTCTTTCTTCCCTCCTGACTCGTGAATTCTGACCTCCTGGGAGGAGTTAGGGGTGGGTTGACTCCTAAGTAATGCGCGATTAATATCATACACGCTATTCAGCAACGCCGAACTTTGATATTTTTCTTGACGATCATTCAAAGTTTGATTTTGACATACTTTCTAATTACAAAGGATTACATATTATCAGAGACCCAAGAGATGTAATTGTTTCTACTTGTTTCTATCATACAAAATCATCAGAAAAATTGTTACATATTAACAGAAAATATTTTTGTGGATTGACTTATATCATGTCCGGTTGAACAGTTATAAATAAATAACGACGGAGTCCTCAGGAGTCAGGAGTCAGGAGTCAGGAGGGAAGAAAGAAGAAGGAAGAAGAAGAACTGGAGTTGAAGGAGAAAGTTTTTTATCACTAATTAGCCGGACATGATATTACCAGGAAAAACTAAATTATTATTCATCCTGTGATGATCAATTGATATTTGAAATGGAGAATGCAACTAGGAATGTAATTGAAGATATCAAGTGTTAGAATTATGATAATCCTGACTTTATAGAGAGAAAATATGAGGATTTAATTCCAGATACTAACCTAACTTTATTCAGAGATTTTTTTCAGTTTCTATGGTTCAAGGAAAGAATTATTCCTAGTCTATTCAGAATAGCCTAAAGAAAAAGTTTTTTTCTGGACGGGTTTCAAACAATAAGCATATCAGAACGGGAAAAAAACAGCAGTGGAAAGAATATTTTAAGCCCATTCACGAAGCAAAAATTTTCGATCTATTTGATGATGTTTTACTCAAACTAAATTATGAGTAATCATTCAATAATTTATCGACTAAATTTGCTAATCTCTTAGCACTATCATTTACTGCTAATTTTTCCGAACCCTGATTCATTTTTTCCAGTTTTTCTGGTGAATTTAATAACTCCAAAACTACTGTTTCAAGTTTTTCAGAAGTTAATTCTGATTGAGGAAAAACTATTGCCGCTTCCTGATTTGCAAATACATTAGCATTATAAACTTGATGATTATCAGCAGCATAAGGATAAGGAATTAAAATAGAAGGTGTATGAGTAACTGCTAACTCTGTTAAAGTACCCGCCCCTGCTCTACCAATCACTAAATTTGCCCGCTGAAATAAACCAGCCATATTATTATAAAATGTCATAGGAAAATATTGGGGATGTTCTACACTAAAAGCATCTCGGTCATTTTCCCCAGTTTGGTGAATAATCCAAGCACCAGCATCAACCCATGCAGGAACACATTCTCTCACTAATTGGTTAACCGAAACTGCTCCTTGAGAACCCCCAACAACTGCAATCACAGGGACATTTTCTGGAATAGGTATATCTAACACTTGAGGAGACAAAAATTGCTCTCTGACAGGAGTACCTACATAAACCGTCTTACCATTAGGGAGATATTTTGCTCCTTCCTCAAAACCCAATGCCACTACATTACATAAACTACTAAACCAGCGCGTCACCTTCCCAGGCAAAACATTAGACTCATGGAGAATAACTGGTAAACCCAAGGAACGAGCAGCAATAATGGCCGGAGCAGCAATATAACCGCCAGTGGTAAACAATCCTTGAAAGTTTCCCTGCTTAAGTATATGTCTTACCTTTAGAATAGAGCCAATAAGTCCACTCAAAATTTTTAAAGTCCCCAGGCCCAATTTCTGCTGAAAACCTTCAACTGATATAGTATGGAGAGGATACTGGGATGGGACTAACTTAGTTTCTAAACGATTAGGTACTCCTAACCATTCGATCTGATAATCCTTTAATTCCTTAGCAGTGGCGATCGCTGGAAATAAATGTCCGCCAGTACCACTGGCCGCGATTAACAATTTAATTGGTGTATTGGTCAAGGTTTCTTTACTCCCTGGTATAACAATGAAATAAGTCAAAAATTTCAAATCAAAAGGCCAAAGTTTAAGAGAAATTGATAATTTGTGTATTTTAATTTATCTATAGCAGGGATCAGGGAACAGTGGTAAAAGCTTTTCTCTGTCTCAGGTTTATCATCAACATAAGTTCTAATCAACTTGTTTCTTACTATAATTTTCAGTTTTGCAGAAGGTCTAATATTTCATAATTAGTCTTTAACGCAGTAACATTAGGCAAAAATCAAACCTATCAAAATAATTGGGTCTAAAACCCCGCCTTTTAAGGCGAAATATTTTTGGAGCGAAGCTCAAATCCCCGTTATAGCAATGAGCGCTCAAGTATTTACAATGTCCAGCTCAAAGTGCAGTAAGCGAAAAGGTGTACAAAAAATAATGTGTAAATATGCCAGCGCACATTGCTATACAAAAATAACTTCTGACTTCTGACTTTGTTAAGGCCATATAATTCGATTCTGACAACCAACAAATCTTTAACTAACAACTTTTATAAGTTAAAAATGATTATTTCTCAAATCATATTTCGTACCCAAAGCAAATTTTTGATTAAATTTCATAAATTATCAACAACATTATTTAGTTCTTTATTACTAGGTTTAACTGTTTCTTCTGGAATAGTTTTATCTCCTAATTTTACTTTAGCTCAAGATAGAGATAAAACCCCTGATGAACTGACCGAAATTTTGAAAAAAATAGACCGAGCTGCCAGTCGTCAAGACTTAGAAGATGTAATGGATTTCTATAGTAATGATTTTACTAACTCTGATGGTTTAAATCGGGAAAGTTTGTCAGAAGCTTTATCTAAATTCTGGCAACTTTATCAATCAGTTAAATATCGTACTGAAGTAAAATCCTGGGAAATAGATGGCGATGCAATTGTGGCTGAAACTGTTACTTATATTACTGGTGTTCAGCAAATGAACAATAGAAATATAAGATTAAAGTCTACTATTACTTCTCAACAACGTTATGAAGATAAAAAAATTGTTGAACAAGAAATTTTAGCCGAGCGTAATCAACTGACATCCGGCAAAAATCCACCTACTATTAATGTTAATTTACCACTAGAAGTAGAAGTAGGTAAAAAGTATAACTTTGATGTGATTGTTGCAGAACCTTTGGGCGAACAAATTATGTTAGGAGCTGCTTGGGAAGAACCAATTAATGAAAATTCTTACGATCTTGAACCTGCTAATTTTCAATTAGAACTATTGCCTTCTGGGGGAATTTTTAAAATTGGTGAGGTCATAGAAAATTCTCAGGATCAATGGTTATCAGCAGTTTTGATGCGAAAAGGAGGTATTACTATTAGTACCTATCGTTTAAGAGTTTTGGATAAGTGATGATTTATCTAAGGAGTCAGGAGTCAGGATTCAGGAGTCAGGAGGGAAGAAAGAAGAAGAAAGAATAAAAAGGAGGAAAAGGAGAAAGTTTTTTGATCACTAATTATCCGGACATGATATAATATTGCTTTATAGCAGCCGAAGGAAAGGTTAGGACAGTTCAAAAGTTTAAAACTCAGATAACGTAAGACTTTTCCTTCTTTATTCTTCTTTCTTCCTTCTGCTATACTGCTTACCGTATAAAACCTTCTTCAACAAACAGCAAAATAGATATCTCCAAAAATCAAAAATAAAATCAATTATCGTACATAAATTATCAATTATTTCCCCCTATTCCCTATTCCCTCTTCCCTCTTTTATGGAGATGTCTAATAGTGTAAATAATTAAATCAAACTGGTAAATCTATAGAATAGTAAATATGATTTCTGTTGAGGATAAAATAGTCTTAATTACAGGTGCTAGTAGTGGTATTGGAGAGTCTTGTGCAAATGTATTTGCTCAAGCAGGTGCAAATCTAATTTTGGCTGCTCGTCGCCAAGAAAAACTAGAAAAACTTGCTGATGAATTAACTAAAAAATTTCAGTGTAAAACTTATTTATTAAAGCTAGATGTACGCGATCGCCTAGCAGTAGAATCAGCAATAAATTCTTTGCCTGACCCTTGGAAAAATATTGAGATTTTGATTAATAATGCTGGTTTAAGTCGCGGTTTAGATAAACTCCATGTTGGGGACTTCAACGATTGGGAAGAAATGATTGATACTAATGTTAAAGGATTACTATATATGACTCGCTATGTGGTGCCAGGAATGGTTAATCGCGGGGAGGGTCATGTAGTTAATATTGGTTCTATTGCTGGTCGTGGTGCTTATCCCGGAGGTAATGTTTATTGTGCTTCAAAGGCTGCTGTTAGAGCAATTTCTGAGGGGTTAAAACAGGATTTATTAGGAACTCCCGTGCGAGTCACTGAAATTCAACCAGGTTTAGTAGAAACAGAATTTAGTAATGTCCGATTCCATGGGGACACAGAAAAGGCTAAGAATGTTTACAAAGACTTGACACCATTAACCGGAGATGATATAGGAGATTTAGTATTTTTCTGCGTTACGCGATCGCCCCACGTCAATATCAGCGAACTATTAGTAGTACCCACAGATCAGGCTAATGCAACAATGGTTCATCGACATCAATAGGACGATCGAGAAATATAGAAAATTTTTCAGAATTTTCCAGAATGCTTCAATTACCTTGAGAAATAAATGGTAGATGCACCCTGATAGATAACCTCCGCCGTAATTGGTGGAGGTTTTTTTTGACAATAAAACAATAGAAAA
>NZ_RCBY01000269.1 GCF_003838195.1 Okeania hirsuta | reverse complement strand
ACAGGAGACAGGAGACAGGAGACAGGAGGAAAATTACATGGGGATTCGCTCCCCCAAGTAATGCGTGAACACCCCCGTTGACGGTGGGGTATTAAACCCACAAAGAAAATGATAAACCAACAACTTGATTAGTTAAAGATGTTAAAATTTTCTCGACTTTAATTCTAAGTTATTCAAGGTAAAAAAACATTTCATAATTTGATATTATTGAGGCTAGGTAAAATTTTAGAATGCTGATTTGAGTCAGAGCAACTACAGTACAAGAAAATCTTTCCTGTTTGATTCCAAATTCATTTCTAAGTTGCATAGAATAATATTTGAATCAGAGTTGACTGTAGATAGAGATAGGCAAGTTAATAAATTTCATAATTCTGTGCCACCTAAGATAAAATTGGTATAACACTAAGTACCTAAAACCTAAAACCTAAAACCTAAAACCCAACACCTAATATTGATATTTAAAATGTAAAAAGGATTATTGCTTAGAAGGCTGGTATCTATAAATTGACATAAATAAACTGTCGATCTTTTGATACTCAAGAATCTTGATAATTTAAAAATGAACTCAAAGCAACACAATCTCCTTGTTCTTGAGATTCAAAAAGGGCTTCTGCTGCTGCTAAAAACAGACTACTAGCTTCATTTTCGCTGGGAATTGTACAAGCAATTCCCATACTCATAGTTACTATAGAGTTAGGAAAATTAGTCCACATATCTCTGTCAGGAGATAATGTCAATTCTTTAATTTCTCGGATAATTATTTCAGCAATTTCTATTGCTTTTCTACCATCTATTTTCGGCAAAATCATTATAAATTGTTCATTTTCCTTGTTGAAATGTACATTGTGAATATCCTGTAAAATCAGAGATATTTTTTTTGATATAACTTGTAAACAATTATGACTAAATTTAGTTCCATATTGATTTTTATAAACTTGATAATTATCTATTTCACCTAATATCAAAGCAATCGGATAGTTTTCAGCAACTATATTATTCCATTCAATCTTAGTGTAGAAGTTAAAAAAATCATGGTTACTCATTTTAACAGAATTAATATTTGTAAAAACTTGTGGATTTTGATAATCTTGATTTTTGGTTTTTTCTGCCACAGTTCGATCACTTGTCTGCCCTAATTTTTGCCCTTGAAAATAGAGAGAATATAACTTACAGCAAGGAACACAAATATTTCCATCTATTTTGACTAATCCTAAATTTTCTAGTTGATAAGTAATCATCGGTTCCAATTGAATATTTGTTGGTTCTGTAATTAGCTGTGTAAATGTAGCTGCCAGTGTTGGTTGCTTTTGTAATACTATCCATAAACTGCGTAAATAATCACTATAAATTCCTCTCTGAGTAGGAGCATCTCTTAATAATTCTTCAAAAGTTAAATTGTGATGATATAAATTATCTAAAGCCAGATGTACTAAATAGGGATGCCCGCCTACTAAATTCATCAATTCTTGTATTTGTTCTGCTGGCAACTTTAGTCCATAACGTTGAGCAAAATCTTTAACTTGTTCTAGTGTAAATTCAGATAATTTAATGGGTAAACCAAGATTAAACGGTGATTGATTCACACTTAATGAAACATATATTTCAGTAGCATGAACTAACACTAATCGCAGTTTTTTCCAAATTTCTACTATCCGAGCTTGTTCATGCCAAAATCGTAATAATGGTAAAAAATCCTGGGTAATTTTAGTATATTTAAAGACGCAATTAACTTCTTTAAAAATCAACACTACAGGAGTATAAACTTCATGTAATAGTTCTTCAACAAAAATCGTACAACATACCTTATATCCTATATCTTCGTCCCAATAATCATCTATATTATAAGTCGATTTTAGCTGCCTACTAAGATTAATACAAAACCAACGTAAAAATTTTTCTGTACTCTCAAAAACTGCTGTATCAGTCTGTAAAAAATCTATAGTTATGATTCGGTAATCTAAAGTTTTAGTGTAGTTAATCAATCGTAGTAGGAAAGAAGTTTTTCCCATTTGTCTAGGCCCTCTAATCCTAATCAAACTACCTGGAGTAGCAATTTCTTGATATGCACGTTCTTCGCAAGGTGGTCGCTCGATATAAAATCTGGAGTTAAGTGCTATGGGTGTTCCTGGATGATCTGGCCTGGGATCTATACTTTTTGAGTTAGGAATATATGTCATTAGATTTAAAAGATTATGTATACATTTATAGCAGTTTTCGCTTGATTAGACTACAGTTATATAGAGGATATATACAAGAATTATAATTTTTACTGCGTATTCCATCTTCCTGAAAACCGCTCTAATTTATATTCAGATATAGCTATTTAAAATAAGTCGTGAAAAATCAAAAAATAGATTATTTCTTTGTAGTTCCTGCCATCGTTTTCTAGTTCATAAATTATATGCATATTCTCTACAATATCCAAATCTAAGGTTGATTTTATTTGTATAAAGATAATATTATTTTATTTCGTATTTAAACCGTGAACTTGCCTCAATATCTACTTATATATCTTTCTTGATTACTAAAGACTTAATAATACTAATATTACCGGAAAATTGAGAACTTATATCATGTCCGGTTGAATACTTATAAATAAACAACGGAGGAGTCAGTCGGACCGAGTCAGGAGGAAATAAAGAATAAAGAGGAAGAAAAGGAGAAGTTTTTTTGAGCACTAATTATCCGGAGATGATATTACCGAATAATTAAGGTTTAAACTCTCTCCTTGGCTGCGCCGCGAGCTGTCGCTCTATCAGGAGAAATAAGCGGTCGTTAGCGCAGCTTCCCGTAGGGTGGGATGGCGATCTTCGGAGCCATATCCAATCAACCAAGAGAAGAAAAATTTTTCATGATTAGTCAATCCTTTTCTTTTCAAGGAGAGGTAATAATTAATAATTAATAATTAATTGTTGAAATACTTTAAGATCAATCATCAAAATGTTTGAATAATAATTTATCATGAATAAACTCTTTTCAACCTTCCCTTCTTTCCTCCTATCTTGCTTCCATCAAAGTATTAGTATTCAATCGAATATAATATAACCTGTCAATAAATAGTCACAACCAACAGCACAAATACTCACATTCTCTAACTCCACAGCTTCTGTCATTTTAATTAATCCTAAATCCCCTACAGGTGAAGGCGCTATTTGGCCACCAATAATTTTAGGAGCAATAAAAGCGCATATTTTCTGCACTGCACCATCAGCGATCGCCCTTGCTGCCAAAGTCCCCCCACATTCCCAAAGTACGGAAAGAAATCCGCGATCGTAGAGATTTGCCATCACCTTTGCCGGAGTCAATGATGAAACTTCTACTACTTCAACCCCTTTTTGCCTCAAATATTGCTGAAATTCTCGATTAGACTCTACTTCTGTAAACACTAAAGTATTAGCTTCATCAACATTCCATAAATTAGCCTCTGTAGGCAAATCTAGACTGCGACTCATAACCACCCGCAAAGGATTATCAACTTTACTGCTGCGACTCGTCAAAAGTGGATTATCTCGACGCACCGTATTGCCTCCAATAATCACAGCATCACAAGCAACCCGTAACTTATGTACTTCACTCCGCGCTGCGGGTGATGTCACCCATGCACTATGACCTGTAGTAGTAGCAATTTTGCCATCAAGAGTCATGGCATATTTCAAAATTCCAAAGGGTTTTTGGTGGAGTATTCGGTGAATAAAAGCTTCATTTAGTTGACGACATTCAGCTTCTAACACTCCGACCACTACTTGAATACCAGCTTCTCGTAATTTTGCAATACCACTACCTGCAACCAAAGGATTTGGATCGATCATTCCCACCACAACCTTTGCTACACCTGCTGCAATTAAAGCTTCCGTACAAGGTGGCGTACGTCCATAGTGATTACATGGTTCTAAACTCACATAAACAGTAGCTCCTTTTGCTTTTTCACCTGCCTCCTTGAGAGCAAGCACTTCTGCATGAGGATGACCTGCACCAGGATGAAACCCTTTTCCTACAATTTGGCTATTTTGAGCGATCACACAACCTACCATGGGATTAGGGGCAGTTTTACCTAAAGCTTGTTGGGCCATATCTAGACAATAACCCATGATTATCCGGTCGAATTTTTGTTGATTTTCACTTTGATCAAATTCTGACATCTTCAAATTTTTAGCTTCAAAGTACAAATTAAATATACATTTCCAGAAAAAAGGGAGTAGGAAGTAGGGGGAAAGAATTAATGAATAAGAGTGGGATAATTATAGCGGTTTTCACAAAGGTAGACTACAGACAAAATATAAGTATGTTTGAAGTTTAATAATTACAGACCTAATAGCTGTATTCTATGTTAATGAAAACCGCTATAATTTTATTTTTTATTATTGGAGATGTCTAATGAAGAAAGAGGGTCATTAATACTCCGCAAACGAGGGCATCTCAAAAAAAATTTGCTGATTGCTGAGGTGCTGACCGCTGAGGTGCTTCTTTAACTACTCCTAAGACTTCCATTAATGCTTCAAATCTAGACTTAGCTACGGCACTATTGTCTGCTAATGTTTCAGTATTATTATTCCCATAATTATCTTGATCAAGTAAATCTTGATGTTCACTAAAGCGGGTTACAGTACCGCGTAATCGAGTCGATAAAAACTTAGTAATTGCTCGATAAAATCTGAGATAAAATAATACATCTTGCTCTAATTTTTCATTTAATTTTTGTTTAGAGATAGACAGAATTAAAGTATTTTCTATCGCCTTTAAAGTAGCAGATGGTAATCGACCATCTACAAAAGACATCTCTCCCCAAATTTCACCAGAAGTAATAATACCTATTTCTTGATTTCCAACACCAGCTACATAAACTTTCATTGTGCCATATAGTGCAATATAAAGACCATCAATTGGTTGACCTTCATGGATTAATATAGTGTTAGTAGTAATTTTTTTCTTACTACCATTAGCAATCATCCAATCAATGTCATGATTGCTTAATTACCCTAAAATAGCTAACACTTTACTCATAGGATATTTGTTTAATAATACATATTTCTAAATGACTTAACTTAAGTATTTAACTGGACATAATACATTAAACCTGAAACGGCGATTCATTCCTACTACACAGATTTTACCAACATTAATACCAATTATCAAAAATAATACTATAAAAAGGAATTTGAAAATTTATGCCTACTAAGAGGCTGATAATCATATTTCCTACCCAATCTCTATCATGATTTTTATTCTTTTTTCTTCCTTACCTTTTTGCGAAATTGTTTGATGCAACAATTAGTACTAAATAACTCTAGGAAAACTTTTTTGCCTTAAGCAAGCTCCAGTAGAATGCCACCAGCATTCTAGTAATTTTATAAATCGAAGGGTTTGATAAGTTATCAATCGCCCTGATGAGCTTAATATTTTACCTATTTAGTTTACAATACTTCACAAAATTAGTTACTATAGTTTAAGATGAGGTTAAATTTTTCCTAGTCTATCTATCCTTAGACCAGATAATTTACCACTTTGAAAATAGTTATAAAAACTAATAATCCTGATAAGGAGTTAAAATATAACCATGACTGACAACTACCCTTCAACTACTGAGAAACATTTAGAAAATTATCTTGAGACAGATAAACCAGAAGAAGCTTGTGGCGTTTTCGGCATTTATGCCCCAGAAGAAGATGTAACTAAACTCACCTATTTTGGCTTATACGCACTACAGCATCGAGGTCAAGAGTCTGCCGGAATTGCTACTTTTCAAGACGATCGAGTTTACATACATAAAGGAATGGGGCTAGTATCTCAAGTATTTAATGAGTCTATCTTACAGCAGTTGACTGGTAATATAGGAATTGGTCATACTCGTTATTCTACTACAGGCTCTAGCCAGATTAATAATGCTCAACCTGCTCTGGTTGAGACTCCTCTTGGACCTTTAGCGATTGCACACAATGGTAATCTTGTCAATACACAAGACTTAAAAAAAGAACTAATTGACCGTGGATGTAACTTTAACAGCACTACAGATTCAGAAATGATTGCATTAGCGATCGCCACAGAAGTTAAAAGTGGTAAAAGCTGGCTAAAAGCTGCTATTAGTGCTTTTCATTTGTGTAAAGGAGCTTTCAGTTTAACTATTGGTACTCCAGAAGGTCTGATGGGAGTACGCGACCCCCACGGTGTAAGACCCCTTGTGATTGGTACTTTAGAAGATATCAACCCAAAAAGATATGTCCTTGCCTCAGAAACCTGTGCTTTAGATATTATTGGTGCAGAATATCTCCGAGATGTTGAACCTGGAGAGTTAGTTTGGATTACAGAAGAAGGCATGGCTTCCTTCCACTGGAATCAGAAACCACAAAGGAAGCTATGTATTTTTGAAATGATTTATTTTGCCCGCCCTGACAGTATAATGGAAGGTGGTAGTTTATACAGCTACAGACTGAAAATAGGACGCCAGTTAGCAAGGGAATCTTTAGTAGAGGCAGATATGGTAATAGGTGTTCCTGATTCTGGTATTCCAGCAGCTATAGGTTTTTCTCAAGAATCAGGTATTCCCTATGCTGAGGGATTAATTAAAAATCGCTATGTTGGCCGTACCTTTATTCAGCCCACTCAACACATGAGAGAATCAGGTATCCGAATGAAACTTAACCCTCTCAAAGATGTACTAGAAGGTAAGCGAATTATTATGGTTGACGATTCCATTGTGCGTGGCAACACCAGTAAAAAAATCGTTAAAGCTTTGCGAGATTCTGGTGCAACAGAAGTTCACATGAGAATTTCTTCCCCACCAGTTACTCATCCCTGTTTTTATGGCATCGATACAGATAACCAGGAGCAATTAATTGGAGCAACAAAATCAGTTGCAGAAATTGCTGAACAAATAGGTGTTGACTCTCTAGCATACTTGAGTTGGGAGGGGATGTTAAGAACAACGGATGAAGATCCTAAGACTTTTTGTTCTGCCTGTTTTACTGGTGACTATCCTATTCCTTTGCCAGACAAATTGAAGCGTTCTAAACTTGTTCTAGAAAATCCTGTCCAAGTTTAAAATGATGAAATATAGCGGTTTGTGTATAGCTTGAGTAGAATTTTGGTATTCACAAAATAGTGAGTAATATTATTTATTTTTGCCGGTCTAAATTGTGGTTAAGATACTAGGAAACCAGAGGATAAATACTGAATATATTTTAAATTAAATGATGTAGCAAAAAAATAATATGGAAAACAGTCAAAGACCTTAAAATTAATGATAATTGTAGTCCTATACTACCGATATTCTAATTACTGACTACTTACTGTAATTACAGTTCGTTTAATGGCAAACTGTTATAGTCTTTGATGATTGATTACTGAATAATAAAAACTTTTTGTATGAGATACCCACACCTTTTTCAAGATTATCGTGTGGGTGTCTAAGTTTAAAGTAAAATTTAGCGCATCAGCATCATAATTTATACCAAATCTGTTTATTCATTATATTGTTCCGTCAAAATAAAAATGACGGGTATTTCAAAATTGAAAAGCCGATCAAACATTTTGATTGATAGTTTATCATCCGTTAAAATTCTTTTGACAAACCACTATTTTTCAATTCATCTTTAACGTTCCTACTTAATACAAAACAGAACTATTTGATCAAATTTTTGCAACTTTATCGAAAAATCCCTGACCTAAAACCCAGACTTTTAGAGTGTGAATTAAAAAAAATTTTGAACAAAACTTCTCATGCCCGGTTTTTTTATACTATCTGACAAAGTCTAGTATCATGTCTGTTTGAATAACCACTTCGGAAAAATTTAGGGAGTAGGGAGGTAGGGGAAATTTGTTTTCTGCGCATTCCGCACCGAAAAAATATTCTCTCTCAAAAGAAGAAAATTTTTATTATGGCTAATTAATGAGACTTGATATCAGATTAAGGTCGAACCATAATAATTTATGAGTGCCTACTACGGAGGAGTTGCGCTTTCAAAGTCAAAGCTAAACTTCAGAAATACGTAGAAATAGATGATCCTATTTGTACATCTAAATTCATCCAAAATTTGTCGATTCTTAATATTTATGGCAATCAAAAAATTAACAACTATTACTTTTGAAAGTCTGTATCCGTCACGTTTGTTTGTCCCAAATATTTCTTAAGATAAGGTGAAAACACTTCATAAATTAATGTCAGTGGTTGGCCATGATGCCAAAATAGGTAATGTCGCCCCCAAAATGGTCCTAACTCGCCAAAAGCTAACTCTAATTCTCTAGAATGACCATAATAAATTCCCTGGACATCTCGATATAATTCGGTCCGCAAACGAGCTAAACTAGCCCAAATAGGCAAAGACCGATTTTGCAAATACTCATCCACATGACTCGCTTCCCACCAGGAAGCAGCATAAGCTAGCCTTTGTCCTGAAGTTGTTCTCAACCATACCTGTCGTCGCAGTCTAGGGCCAGGTACAGCATGAATTAAGTCAGGGGCATTATCCAGATTCATGCCAATGGGAGACATATCAATTACATCAACTTCTGTGGGTTCAGTTGTCAAAAGTTGCAAGTGACGAGTGGGAGAGCCATCTCCAAGTAGTAATATTTGCCATGTGGGTGAAAGTTGGGAGTGGGGCAGACCTTGGCGAACTACTTCTTCTCCTCCTTGCCATAAAGGAGCTAGGGAGTACCAAGGTTTGGGTTGTATAATAGAATGTTTGGGTGAAATAGCAGTCAATTTTTTCTTTACAAAACTTAACTTAGTTATTCCGATCATAGCGTCCCGACTCAATTCTTTCTACTAGCATCAAAATAATTAGGGTTTGCTTATGGAAGTCTTATGGGTGAGGGTAGGAGTCAACCCACCCCCGCCCCTCCCAGGAGGGGAAAAGCCGAGTCAGGAG
>NZ_RCBY01000268.1 GCF_003838195.1 Okeania hirsuta | reverse complement strand
TTGAGCAAAAACTCCTATTGCGCCATACGCAACAAAAGCAAATCTTGAGCAAAAACTCCTATTGCGCCATACGCAACAAAAGCAAATCTTGAGTAAAAACTCCTATTGCGACATACGCAACAAAAGCAAATGCGATCGAATTAAGTAAAAATTCTTATTGCGACATCCGCAATAAAAGCAAATGTTGTCGAAGTAATATAAATTTGTGACCGAAACTGTATATATCGAAACCAGTATAATTGGCTATCTAACTGTCAGATAGAGTAATAACTTAATCCTGATGGCTAATAGACAAATTACTATGGATTGGTGGGAAAAATACCGGGGTCATTTTACGCTGTACATCTCTCAGGTAGTTTTAGATGAAGTAGCTTAAGGAGATACTGTTGTTTACTAACACCAAAAAATATAGACTATCCTGGACAAACATCTACAAAATGTCTAGGATGTGAGACAATCTAAAGCAGAAAAATTAGGAACCTGACACGAAACTTGAGTTCATGTCAAAGCTATCACAAATATGATTGACACCCAAAGACTTGCTCTGCTAACCTTAGAGTGAAGTAATTCAATGTAAGTAATGGCCAAATCTCACGGTTCCTTAACAGGGATAGAAGCCAAAATTGAATACCATCCTGTTTTTGAGGAACTGGGAGAATTGTATGAATCCTGGAAACGGTCTGCTGTCAACTGGATGCAAACTGAGAAGTTGTCAGAATCAGAAGTAGAAAAGCTTCTAATGAAGCGGTTTAACATCCAATGGGCATGGGCTGATTCAATTGCCACTGAAGCAACTCAATGCTTAAGCCAATTAAAAACAGCTAAGAATAACAATATCACTAAATTAGAGTTACAAACCCAAGCTAAAACAACTGCTGCAAAAAAACTCATCACTAAACTAGAAAAAACTTTAAAATTAGCAACAAAAAAAGGTTTTCCGCATCTACAAGCCCGAAATAAATTTTTTCATCAATTGCTAGGCTTAAAGAGTAAAATTCAGAAAATAGCTAGTCTGAAACGAAAATTAAAGCAGTTAAAAAATACAGAACGTTTACATATTTGTTTTGGGTCACAGAAATTATTTAATGCTCAACATAATTTAGCAGAAAATGGATATAAAACCAAAGAAGAATGGAGTGTAGATTGGAGCAAAAAACGCTCAGGCAGATTTTTATGTGTAGGAAAATCTCAGCCAGGGGGTGGAACTATGCTCAAAGTTTTCCCATTACAAGAGGATGGGTTATATCAATTACAAGTTCAACTACCGAGACCATTACAGGATAAATATGGTGATAAAATACAGTTAGAATTTTCTGTTTCAGATAGGGATGGCAGATATAGAGCAACAGATTTAGATTATGCCATAAACAATTTAAAACCAATCACAATTCAAGTTTTTCGCAGGGAGAATAAACAGGATAATTGGTATGTACATTTAGCTACTTACATACAAGAAATTCCAGTAGTTCATACAAGAAAAAATGGTTGTATAGGTATTGATTTTAATGCGGAATCAATTTCAGTTGCTTATGTTAAATGGGATGGAAATATTGAATATTTAGAAGAAATACCTTACCAATGGAAGAATAAAACTACTGGGCAACGACAAGCATCAATGAGAAATATTGTTTGCCAAGTTGTGAAATTAGCAGAATTTTTTGAATGTGCTATTGCTATTGAGTCTCTGGATTTTACCAAGAAAAAATCCAAGATGAGCGAGGAAGGTAAAGTTTATAATGAGATGCTTTCCAATTTGTCTACGGGAATGTTTAGGGAAGCTATATTGTCACGTTGTAGAAGATTTGGAGTTGAATTAATTAAAGTTAATCCAGCTTTTACCAGTGTAATTGGAATGATTAATTATATGGCTAAGTATGGCCTGAATAGTGGCACTGCTGCAGCTTTAGTAATTGGCCGTAGAGCCTTAAAATTATCAGAAAAAATACCACAGTGTTTGTTGAGACCAGAGGATGTCAACAAACATGATTGGAGTCATTGGAGGCGAGTTGCTAGTTTTATTAAACTACATCGTATTCGGAGGACTCAACTTTTTCAGTGGAGGAAAGCCCTTGAGGGAATCCTAACCCATAGTTTGTGGGCGGAACATCAACTTTCACAGGAAGTACACATTGAAACGGGTGAGTAATCAAATCATTTGCACTCACCGATGGCAAATGTCTAGCGCGTGTCTAGTTTTCAAGAAGGTGAAATAGCTACTAAGAGACTGGAGATTTTGCAAGATTTTCCCTTACTTGGATTAAATTTAACGGTAGAAAACTTAGCCAAATAATTTTTGACTCTCAGCAACCTCCCCCCTAAAGCTGCTAATGATGCGTTACATATTGCCCTAGCTATAGTCTATGGTTTAGATGACCTGTTAACATGGAATTGTAAGCACATTTATGGATCTTATTTAATTCTTGTTCCTTATCAAAATAATTGGGTCACGCAACCCCACCTTTTAAGGCGAAATATTTTTGGAAGCTTGCTCAAATACTGGTTACAAAAACAACTCCTGACTTCTAACTTCTGACTTCATTATGGCACTAGCACCTTTATTTCCTATTTTACATCCAATATTAAAATCAGCTTTCCCTAATTGTTTATGGCAAGGAAATACACAAAAATCAGAAATTACTCTTACTTTTGATGATGGACCACATCCAGAATATACACTTCAATTATTAGAAGTTCTAGATAAATATCAGATTAAAGCTAACTTTTTTTGGTTAGGTATATGTATAGATCGTTATCCAGAAATAGCTAAAGCTGTATATGAAAAAGGTCATTGGATTGGTTTACATGGCTACGAACATATATCATTTCCTCAACTAACTCCTATTCAACTTAAATCTAGTTTAAAAAAAACGCAGCTTTCTATCTATAATGCTTGTGGATTAGAAGCAAAATTAGTTTGTGATGTTCGTCCTCCCAATGGTGTATTTCTACCTCAAACTTTAAAGTTATTACAGGAATGGGGATATCGAAATGTTATGTGGAGTGTAGTACCTGAAGATTGGGTTAGACCAGGAATTTCAGTTGTAGTTAATCGAGTAGTTCAGCAAACCTCTAATGGTTCTATTATTGTTTTGCATGATGGATGTTATGGCGGTCAAGATGTGGCAAAAATAGCTGCTGAAATAATTCCAATTTTACTAGAAAAAAATTACGAGTTTATTACTATAGACAAAATGTGGCAAACCAATATAACGCTCCGTGCAATGTAAAAGTCAGTAGGGGCAAACGGCCGTTAGCTTCGCAGAACTATCTTTAACGCCCGTACAAAAGTAATCCCTAACTCTCGTTTTTTATAAATGTCCGCGCCCTTTGTTTCAACTGCTATAAAACAGATATAGCTTTTTCATTTGAAATACGGAAACAGAATCTTGCTAAAAAGGAAACAGTAAAGAAGAAAAACACTATTAAATAGTAGCTTTGCACAATAATTAATGGATACTCAATACAGAATTTTTTTCTAAGAAAAAATCTCAATCTAGATTTACATCTCATTTGGAAACGCTATATAAGTAAGTAACCAATAATTTTAAGGAAAGGTAATTGTTAATTATTAAAGCGTTGGTGATTTTGGCTATAATTTGTAAGCATTCAGCCGTCAGCAATTAGCAATCAGCTATTGCTTTTAGTTTTAGATAAAAGCTTTACTAATTGAGGCAGAATTTATACTTAACTATAAAATATGGTGCTCAACAGTCTATATTCATTAAAACCTCATCATAATAGCTGAGAGCTGACAGCTAATAGCTGAATGCTTACTATAATTTTGCTTTAATGACTATTGCCTAACTAGGGCTTGCGCTCATAAATATCAAAGTCTTTATAGATCAGGACTTACGCAAAGGCACTATACATAGTGTGTCAGTGCGTTACGCTACCGCTAACACACCCTACTAATAGCGTTAATTCGTAAGTCCTGTAGATAAAGGTAAATGCCTTTTTAGAACGTGAAAAAGCACCTAATTTTCGCCTTATAAAGCTGAAAAAATGAGTATTTTGGCGTATAGTTTTGCAGAGTTGGAAAAGGATGATTTTTCATTCTACCTCCTCTACAACTCCCTCCAAATCTTGAGTTTTAGCTACTCCCTACTCCCTGCCGAGCGCAAAAAGACTAGTGAAGCGCAAACCCTAACTATTAAATGAAAAGCATTTTATATTTTGTCAAGTTTAGATTGCATCCCTTGATTCACCAACGCCATTATTAATTGTTGAAATAAGCCTTTTATCGTAATCCCGGTTTAAACATTCCATAAAGCATTATTGAATTGACAAATGTCTAATAGATATCTCCAATAATAAAAAATAAAATCAATTATTCCACATCAATCATCAATTATTTCTCCCTACTCTGTACGGACGTTGTATGTAACGTCCCTACTACTCCCTCTTTTCTAGAGATGTCTAATAACAATGGAACTAAATATAATTTTCTTTGGTCAAAGATAAAATAAACTGGCTAGAATAAGTGTAAGTATTTTCTGCGGAATGCTGCGTAAACAGCTGTCAGCTATTAGCTAGCCTCATAAGGTCAGAAATGCGGACTTCAGCTATTAATTTTGGGAAAGGTAGAAGCAACCTTTGAAATTAAGAAATAATAAAAAAATTACTGTCAAAGTCTCATTTTTTTAGAATTCAAAAGTGGTGGAGGAAAATTAATGATAAAAATTTATAAATGGCATCCTGTCCTTGCTTTATTTATAGCATTAAGTACCATAATAAATCCCAAATTATTTCAGCATAAAATTATAAAACCAGCACTTGCTCAAACAACCTTAAAAGATATACAAAACCATTTTGCTCAAGCTTGTATTGAAGATTTATTAGACAAAAAAATCATATCTGGCGACTATGAAAGTCAAACATTTCGTCCTAATGCACCTGTAACTAGAGCAGAATTTGCTGCAATGATTACTAGAGCTTTTCCCGATG
The DNA here is from genome assembly GCF_003838195.1 of Okeania hirsuta. GTDB lineage: Bacteria > Cyanobacteriota > Cyanobacteriia > Cyanobacteriales > Microcoleaceae > Okeania > Okeania hirsuta. The sequence goes on along the minus strand of NZ_RCBY01000268.1, from coordinate 3,983 downwards.
CAAAATTAGTACGCGATCCGGTTAAATTTGTAGATGTTCCTCAAAATTATTGGGCTTATAATGCAATTCAAAAATCTTATGAAACGGGTTTTTTATCCGGATATATTGGTAAGACTTTTAACCCTACTCTCAAGATTACAAGATGGCAAGTATTAACAGCTTTAAGTGAAGGATTAAATTATCGAAAAAGTACATCTGTAGAAAAAAATTTAAACACAACCTTTGAAGATGCAGAAGCAATTCCTGAAGAGGCAAAAAAATCTATTGCTGCAGCAACAGCCAAAGGTATTGTTGTAAATTATCCAAATGTGAGAAAACTCAATCCTAATCGAGATGCTACTCGCTCAGAGGTGGCTACTTTTTTATGTCAATCTATTGCAAATACTGAAACAAATAATGATAGTTTAGTTTCTAAAATCCCCTCAGAATACATTGCCAAAATTGATATAGATACTCAATCAACAACTACCGCAACTGCACCAGAAACTACTCCAGAATCTACGGCAAATACTAACTCAGAAACTACTCCAGAATCTTCTACAGAAAATACAGAACCACCAGGAATTGTAGAAAGGTTTGGCAATGGTAATTTACAAGCAGAAATTATTTACGAACAAGCAAATAATACAGATTTAGTAAGTAACTTAAATCTGAAAATTATCAGAGATGGAGAAATTATTTTAAATGAACCAATACCAGTTAAATCTTTAGCAGGTGACTCAGAATCTGACACTGAAATGGAAGTATTAGCAGGTAGATTCGTGAAAGTACAGTTACTAGACTTAGATGGAAATGGAGAATCAGAAGTATTAGTAGATTTAGTAACTATAAATAATAGTGATGTTGTATTTGATAGTGGTACTTATTCATTGATTTATCTCTACGAAGCAACACGAAATAAATATTCTATGTTGCGTCATTTCTGGGGAAATGTAAATTATAGACTTACAGATTTAGATCAAGATAATATTCCAGAATTTAAAAGTGTTGATGGTAGATTTGCTAAGGTATTTTCTAATATAAATGATGCTAGATTTCCCATTCGTATTTGGCAGTATCGTCAAGGAGAAATGGTAGATGTTACCAGGCAATATCCAGTACAAATAAATACTAGCGCTTCAGAACTTTGGCTAGAATTTTATCAGCGTTCTAGTCAAAATCAAAATGTCAAAGGAGTTTTGGCAGCTTATCTAGCAAATAAATATTTGTTAGGTCAAAAAGAAGATGGTTGGAAATTAATAGAAAAGGTATATCAAAACAGCGATCGCGAAGTATATTTTGATAGTTTGCGTCAATTTTTAGTAGATAAAGGTTATGATAGCGATCGACAAATTAGCGGAAATGTAGTTGTGCCTGAAAATACTGCTACAGAAAATCAAGAAACTGTCACCTTTGCGACTAATGACACGGAAGAAATTTCACCTCAAGTAACTACAGAAAAGACAGAAACAGAAAATACACTTCCACCAGAAACAACAGAAACAGATGATAACCCTGAAACACAAAGACCCGAAACTTCACCCCAAGCAACCACAGAAACAGAAAATACACTTCCACCAGAAACAACAGAAATAGACGACAACCCTGAAACACAACAACTCGAAACTTCACCCCAAACAACCACAGAAACAGAAAATACACTGCCACCAAGAACACTGCCAGCAAAAACAACAGAAACAGACGACAACTCTGAAACACAACAACTCGAAACTTCACCCCAAACAACCACAGAAACAGAAAATACAGAAACGCAGCCAGATATTAGTAACGATTTAGTGCTAGCACCAAGGTTAGTTCGCTCTCTATCTAATCAGCAAACAGATTCTGCTTTATCTGTAACCATTAGTTTTGATGGAGAAATATTAGCCAGTAGTCGCGGTCAAGATATCCTACTGTGGAACTTACAAACAGGCAAATTGCTAGATACTTTATCCAGTCATCAAGCTAATGTCCGCTCAGTAGCAATTAGTCCAGATGGAAAAACTCTAGCTAGTGGAAGTGGAGATGGTACAGTAAAATTATGGGATATTCCTACAGGAGAAATGCTCGTCAGTTTTTTGCATTCAGGGGTAGTAACTGCTGTTGGTTTCACCGCTGATGGCAGAGCAGTAATAGGATGCAGCGCCGATCGCGGAATGAAATCTTGGGATATTTATACAGGGCAACTACTGCACAGGATGAATGGTACTCAACCTATTGCTTTTGGCGCTGGTGGCCTGCGCATGGCAGCTAGTGGAGGGCCGAGATTTATTCGACTGTGGAATGCAGAGCAAGGGCAACTGTTGAAAAATCTTTCTATACCCAATACAAATAATAATCGTGGCATAGAAGCGATCGCTTTCAGTGAAGATGGGCAAACTATTGCTCATGCGATGAAGGGAGAAAGTAAGATTTTAGTCTGGGATGTGGAAAGCTGGAAAGTACGTTATACTCTAGAAAAACATTCTCAGGCAATTAAGGCGATCGCAATTAGTCCAGATGGAAAAATACTTGCTAGTAGTAGTGAGGATGGTAATATTAATCTGTGGGATCTTGGTACTGGAAAATTGTTGAGAAGTATCAAAGGTGATGGTGCAATTGTTTTTAGTCCAGATAGCAAACAACTTGTAAGTGTTTCGCAAGATAATATTATTCAGTTATGGCAAATTTATGGGTCTGCGATCGAACAGTAAAATTATAGGTAGTCCTATAGATGTAGTAATATCAAATCCGCTCGGGTTCGGTATAAAAAAAATTTTCATCTTCATCCAAGAGCAAATGTTTCGCGCATTCTCTTTCCTCCTGACTCCTGTCTTCCCCTCCTAGGAGGGGTTAGGGGTGGGTTGTCTCCTACCCTTACCCATAAGACTTTTTCAGAAAACCCTAATTAGGGGTTTGAGTAAGGCAGCTATGTATCCCCCCTAACCCCCCTTTGAAAGGTTTTCCCCTATTGTCACCTTAATTTTATACACAAACGATGCTACCGGACATGATATTAAGGGATAATTTGAGTAATACTAATTCCCAAAAGTAATGCTATACTTAGGCAGCACTTCAGTTATTAAGTAATTAAAACAAGTTAAATCACTTTGCATGCTAATTTGAGCTAATTTAATATTAATTGTTCTTATGTTTACTTCTTCCCCACTCCCCTACTCACCTACTCCCCTACTCAAGAAAACGTAGAAAAGTTTTTGATAAATGGTATAAGTGAGAAAAGGAAAGGAAGGATTACTTTTTGCTGCAAGAGGGTTTGTTAAAAGAGGCAGAAAGTTGGTTGGAAAAAGCAGAGCAAAAAATTCTGGAAAAAGAGAGGGAGTATGTTGAGAAAAGTAGGAAAATACGAGAGAGAGAGTGACAAAAACTTATTTCTGGGTTAACAGGTGGTTTGGCGATCATGTCATTATTTGCTGTGTAGGCGGTGTGGCAATAGCAACGTGCGGAAAGACAAAGTTTGATTAATGAAGTAGATAGTTTGAGTAATTTAGCATTGAATCAATTTCAGTCTGGGGCTTTAAACCAAATAGATTATGGTGAATCAGTAGGGGCAATTCACTAAGGAATAACAAAATTTGAACAAGGTCAGGGAAAAGCTGCCCATTTTACATTAACAGAGTTGAGAAAAAACATGATATTTCAGGTTTAAATTTCTCCATCTGCTTATAATTCTTTTACTGATACTTCTAATTCGTCTACTAATTCTTTTAGTTCTAATTGTTCATGGGAGGATAAGCTTTCTGATTCTTCATCAAGTGAACTTTCTTCTGCCGATAAGAACCTTTCTACTTCTGCTGATAATTCATCTAATTCTTCTAAAATTCTTGTTCTTTGTCTGCGTAAACTATTTGTTTGCCTGGGAAATTGTTCTAGTTCTAATTTTTCATAGGAGAAGAAGCTTTCTGATTTTTCTTCGCCAAGCTGACCAGGTTTAGTTTGCTTTGTTAAGATCCCGTTCTACTAAACTTACCCAAACTTACCCATACATGGTTGCATGAGCTTTGGAG
>NZ_RCBY01000267.1 GCF_003838195.1 Okeania hirsuta | reverse complement strand
GGGTTTGCCTTATATTTATTTTGATTTTTAAAGAAGGAAGAGGGAAGAGGGAAGAAGGAAGAAGAAAGAAGAAAGAGGGAGGAGGTAAGAAGGAAGAGGGAAGAAGGAAGAGGGAATAAAAGGAAGAAATAAGAAGGAAGAGGGAATAAATATTGAATAAAAATGATACAGTAGTTTCCGAAGTTATGAAGTACAACTAAATGAAGTGAATGTTTTTTTCCGAATAATTAATAATTAGGGCTTACTGATTAAATTTAAAAGCATTGATAGATAAAGGTTTTAGCCTTTTTTTGTCGAAAAAAGTACAAGCTTTTCGGTCTAAAAAGCTCAAAAAGTTAGTATTTTAGGGCAATAGTTGGGCCGAAAAATCAAGGGGTAACTCTTCCTCCTACCTCCTCTATAATTCCCATTTATCCTGACTCCTGACTCCTGACTCCTACCCTTCATCATTTGAGCTAACTTACACAAAGAAAACAGAATTTTTATGCTTAATATGTTTCCTTATGTGCTTTTGTATTTTTCTAAGTCCCCTGTTGTTGTTGTATTGTATTTTCAGGTTTCTGTACCGATTTAATGTTTTGCGTAATGGCTCGTATACTACAAGATATTTACTAAGTGTACTTTTTATCGTTTCATAAATATTAATTTTTTCCTATTCAATCAGGGTTAATAATCTACAACTATCTCTAGATAACTCTAGATTTTGTCAACTTCCTAATCCGGAATTTTAAGTTCTAGGAAAATGCCACCACTTCAGAAATTCAAACCAATTTAATTAGGTTCTTCTAGATTAGATATGATGACTTACTAGCTGATAATTATTCAAGCTCGCATCTCATCAAAAAATTTTAACTGAATATTATTAAGCACTTTAGATCACCAATTTTAAAACTCAGAAGTAGTTAGTTTAATATCTGCTGCTAACCAAGCTTTTTCAAACTCTTGTTTGACTTCAGCAGCTTCTTTTTGTTTACCTTGTGCCAATAAACTTTTTGCTAATCCATATAAAGACCAACCATTATTTGGATGCTGTTTTAAATCTTGACGGTAAACTACTTCTGCTTCTTTTTCCCGATTTAATTTTAACAAAGCTGCACCTAAAGATTGACGTACAGGATAATACCAATAAGGAGGTTCCATATAGGGTAAATTATCCTGAAGTTTTACGGCAGTTTGGTATTCGGAAATCATCTCTTCATTTTTATCTTTTAGGTATGCCATTTTTGCCATTAATAAATGATTAGCAATTGAAATTAAATTTGTAGCAGGAACATTTGCAGTTTCCAAAGCACTAAACTCTGAATTTTGCAATAATTTGTTGATTTTTTGATACTCAAATTGAGCATTTTCTAAATTTCCCTTACCAACCCATGCCATACCTCTTGCATAATGCCACATTGCCATTGTATAGGGTAACTTATTTGATGGTTGAGATTCGGTAAGAATTTCATCCCACTTACCAAATTGCACCAAAGAAAAATAGGGAGTGGGGAGAAACATTTCAGTCAAAGGAAACTGCTCAACTTCCTGAAGAGAAACTTTATCTACTAATTTTCTAGCGGCATTAATTGCATCTGTACTACGTCCTTCCATACTAGCTGCTGACCAGAAAAAATGAATATTGTGAGGATAATAAAGTGCTGAATATAATCCTTTTTGTTGAGAAGTTGCTAGAAATTTTTCATCTGCTTTAATCGCATTTTGGTTAGTACTAGCTGCATCGTGATAACGACCAATTCTGAGATATAGATGAGACGGCATATGTACTAAATGACCAGAAGCAGGAACTAAATTCCGGAGATTATCTGCTGATTTTTCTGCTTTTTCTGGATATGGGGAAGCTTCTAGGGCATGAATATAATAATGTATTGCTCCTGGATGATTTGGATTTTTTTCTAATACAAACTCTAATTTTTTAACAACTTCATTCGTTAAAGGTTGAGGTTCACCATTTTCTTTCCAGTAATTCCAAGGCATTAAATCCATTAAAGATTCAGCAAATAGAGTTGCTGCATCTAAATCATCAGGATATTGTTTGGAAAGTTCTCTCATGGTATTAGCATAAGCCATATCTAAAGGTTGACGATTTTCTAAATTTTGAGCAGAATATCTTTGAGATAAAGCATTAATATAAGATTGTTCTATAGAAGTAGTTTTGCTTGAAAGTTTTTGAGCTTTTTGGATGGCTTGATAAGCAGTAGGAATAGATTTTTGATTCATCGGTGCATTAATATTAGGACCTACTGATAAAGCAATACCCCAATAACACATTGCACAATTAGAATCTAATTTAGTTGCTTGTTGAAAAGAACGTTTAGCTTCATCATGGTTGAAGCCAAAAATCAAGGTTAAACCTTGGTCGAAGTAACGTTGAGCTTCAGGAGAATTTGTTGTTATTTGATGATGGATATTTCCTAAGTTATTCCATAGAGGAACTACACTGTTTAATTGATTTTGGTTTCTCTCACTAGCTGACCAAGAAGGATTTAAAGTAAGTGTAATATAAATGCAAGTTGTGATACAGATAGAGATAAGAAAAATCAGATTTTTTTTTGTTTTAATATTCATACTATGGTTGTTAATTATTGAATAAGGTTATTTAAGATGTCAAGTTTTGCTCTATTTTTTGTATTGGTGTTTTTGGCAATAACTTATTTAAAAAAATATTATTCTCAGGGCAAGTAGACTTCTTTATTTATAGAAGACAATATTACTATAGCAATTCTTCAGGTAGGCTATTGTATAGCGCTGTGCGCAGGCAACAGCTCATCTGGCAACAGCTCATCTGGGGGAATAAAAGACCGATAATACAAGACTTTTAGCTATTGGACAGTTCTTGTAATTTGTAAATATGCCAGCGCACATTGCTATATAACCTCAAAGCTTTACTAAAATTTTATTTTTTTAGTAGCTATAGTCCGTTTAATTAGCAGTAAAAAAACTTGACTCTATATCTTAAGCAAGTCTCCCTAATTCTATCTATTTTCCTTTTTTTGGCTGTTACTTACCCCGCAATATTTATAAGTATTCAACCAAACAGTTTCTGATTCTTTCTGAATTCCTTCTTTTTAGTTCAATAGGGTTCAGTTAAGGATTTTTTTGGAAGTTCTGTAAATTGTATAACCTCAAAGCTTTACTAAAATTTTATTTTTTTAGCTATAGTCCGTTTAATTAGCAGTAAAAAAACTTGACTCTATATCTTAAGCAAGTCTCCCTAATTCTATCTATTTTCCTTTTTTTGGCTGTTACTTACCCCGCAATATTTATAAGTATTCAACCAAACAGTTTCTGATTCTTTCTGAATTCCTTCTTTTTAGTTCAATAGGGTTCAGTTAAGGATTTTTTTGGAAGTTCTGTGATCTGAAAAGCTGATCTAATGGTTCCATAGTATAGGAGTTTTGGTCTTATCTATTTGCGCAGCATTCCGTAGGAAACCGTATTGCTTTTTAGTTGAAGGAGTTACAGGAAACCCAGAATAAAAAATTACTTCCTTAACTTACCAAGAATAAATCTGTTCCCCAAAATTTCCGTGACTATTTTCATCAGTATTCAAGAGAACATCATATAATTCCATCTGAATTACTCCTTTTAGTTGATTGACTCTCTAGCAAATAAGAACACCAATAATTACCACTACCTCCATCAAATTTTATTGTCTTAATACCTGGGATTTTCCATAACCATAATTTGAGATAAAGAGTGACAGCAAACCCAGAATAAAAAATTACTTCCTTAACTTGCCAAGAATAAATCTGTTCCCCAAAATTTCCGTGACTATTTTCATCAGTATTCAAGAGAACATCATATAATTCCATCTGAATTACTCCTTTTAGTTGATTGACTCTCTAGCAAATAAGAACACCAATAATTACCACTACCTCCATCAAATTTTATTGTCTTAATACCTGATATTTTCCATAACCATAATTTGAGATCAGGAGTTACAGGAAACCTAGAATAAAAAATTACTTCCATAACTATTTCAGCCAAAATCAGATTATTTATGCTAATTTTATCCTTTATATAATCATTCTTGCTTATTCTTACTTGACCAGAAAATCAGGTATCAAGCCTCCCCTTGAAATGGGTAAAAATCAACAAAATTCAGTGTTTCAAGTCTCCCTATGCCATGAAATACTGATAACTGATAAATGTTAACTGAAGTTACTTATTATCTACTAAATAAGAACACCAATCACTCCAACTACCTGCATAAAGTTTTCCTGTATTAATACCCGCCATTTTTAACGACCATAAATTCACACAAGCAGTCACACCAGAACCACAATAAACCATAACTTCCTCAGCACTTTTTACTTCTTCCCAGCGAGAAACTTGTTCCGAAACTTTCGCCTGACTATTTTCATCAGTAACTTGTTTCCAAGGATAATTAACCGCCCCTGGAATATGACCAGCAATAGGGTCAATAGGTTCATGTTTTCCTAAGTAGCGATCGCTATCTCGCGAATCAACTAATACTACTTCTGGCAAATCTTTTTTTGCTTTAACTATTTCTATATCTACTACCATTTTTGATTGAATTTGTGGTTCAAAAAAACCTGTTTGTGGGGCATAAATTTCATTAGTAATTGGATATTTTTTTTGCCACTCAGAAAAACCGCCATCTAAAAGAGCAACTTTTTCATGGCCCATGTATGTCAATAACCACCATAAACGGGAAGCAAAGGCAAAGCGAGAATCATCATAAGCTACAATTAGAGTCTCTCGGTATTTAACACCTATACTTGCTAATTTTTGACCAAGTTTATCAGGAACGGGTAATGGGTGACGCCCGCCATGTTTTTGTACTGCGCTGGAAAGGTCCTGATTAAGGTCTAGATAGAATGCACCAGGGATATGACCTGCTTGATATTGTTTTTGGCCTAATTCTGGGTCAGCTAAAGAAAAACGACAGTCGATGATGATTAGGTCTGGGTCATTGAGATGGTCTACTAACCACTGAGGAGAAATAAGAATATTTTTATTAGTCATATTTACTAAGTTAAATTAAGTTTTCTTCTGATAATAATAGTTGAGGATAGGTGGTAAAACTATTGATTGTTTGTGGCGATCGCTTCACTAACATTTTACTGATAAAAACAACTACTGCCATGAATAAGATTACCACAACTATCCCTAGAGTTATCTTACTAATTTTGAGATGATTCCAACTTCTATTTTTGATAGTATTAATTTTTGGCTTTGAATCAAATCTATATTGTTGATTATCATCAAAATTAGGCCAAGTTAAACATGATGAGGAATTTAATGTTAAATCAAACTCCTGACCCCAAATTGCATAATCATCCCTGTATCTTTTAATTAGTAATTTAACTCTTTTAATTGATTCAGGAGCTAATTCTATTAATTGATGTCTAACTATATCTACAATATAACTTCTCTCTGGCAATTCTTCAGATTCTAGGAGTATGTGTAACCATCCATTTACTGCACTAACTTTTGCATTAATACCTTGAGGATGTAACGTTCCATTTAATAGGGTAGCAATGGATTTAGAATTTCCTTGTTTAGCAAGTTCGATAAATCTATATTGAACCATAATTAATTACCTCTGAATAATGAATTGCAAATATAGCAATATGATTTTAGTTGTAAGATATTGAAGATTTTTAGGGAACAGGGAACGGGGAACAGGGAAAAGAGAAGAATAAAAAAATGAATATCTTATGAATAAGATAACTGCTATACCGTATACTTTTAAGAAACATCTCAATTCTCACATCTGATTCCTGATTGCTATATTTGTTTTTATTTACTTCGTAAGTATTTCCTGTGGAATGCTTACTTTACTTTTTAATTTTCGCTACTCTAATTGCATAGTCAGCATAGCCTTGATATTCTTTGACTTTTTTTCTAGCTTGTTTATATTTAGGATGAGATGCTGGCACTATTTTCATAAATTCTGTTGCGTCTTGCCACTGACTTGCTACTGCTTCCCATTCTATTTTAGTCTGGGCAGATTGAGCCATTTCTGCTGCATTTATAGCTCGATTAACTGCAAGTTTAAATGGGTCTGGTGGCGGTAATACAATAGTTGTTTTTGGGATAGGTGAAGATTTTTTTATTGGGGAATATACAGGTGTAGGTTGAGTTTTGACTTCTTCAATTTCTAGGTTTTCGGAGTTTACTTTTTTGGCTATTGGTGAGGGGTTTTCCGGAACTATAACTACAGTTTTTTCGGACATTAATTGCCATTGATAAAATCCATATATACCTAATGTAAGTAAAGGAATAATCAGTAATACCAAAATATTGTTTTTGATTGTTTTCTGGATGGTTTGTAAGTAATTACTTTTTTCTCTTTGATCAACTGGCTTGACTTTTTTTGTCGCCAATACTGATTGAGGTTTATTTGTGATTTTAACTCCAGAATAGGTGCTAGTTTTTGTCAATTCATTCTCTGTTTTATCTTTTTCTTTTTGCTTAAATACCCCGCCGTCTACACGGTGTTTACAATTGCTTGGGGTTTGAGTCCCCATCCACTTTTTCCTCTCTTGATGGGTATTCCTTTCCGTCTGTCGCCGACGCGGGGTCGCACCGCTTCTTCCTTCTTTCTTCTTCCTTCTTCCTTCTTCAATCAAATTAATCTGAGGTTGTTTGGATAAACTTGTCTTTTGTAGAGTAGGACTATATATTTTGTTCAATACCAAAAAACTTTTAGATAAAAATTCAAACTGATATAATTTAGCTGCTACAATTAACCAAACACTAATAAATATAAATAAAAGTAACTTTTCGATGGATGTTTCAGGATATAAAAATTGACTTTTTTCTAAAATGGCAACTTGATAATTTAGGTTAAACCAAGGCAAAATCAATGTATATATTAAAGTTGCTGCCAGGGTACTAATAATAATTATCAACCAACTATATAAAGCTTTCCACCAACTTGTAATTGGCGGGAATAAGAAAAAATTATACCGATAACTTCGATGTAAAATTTTCCTAAAAATATGAAAAATCAAAATAAAGTAATGATGCAAAAAAGCAAAAACAGGAATCAAAAAAAACAGAAAAATAATACTCAAACAAATGAATAACTCTAAACTTCCCCCTAGTTTTTGCCAACAATATATTCCCAGTTTTAAATCCTTAATTATGGCAACTAAAATAGTTATAAAATAAACCATAATTAAAGCCTTTAACCAAGAACTAGGATAAGGAAACCAAGGAGGTAAGTATAATTTTTTCTGTTTATTCATTAGATAACTATTTCAGAGGAAAAATTGATCAATCACAAATTCATGCCACAACCAACAGCAGATGGCTCTTTTACTTTTTTTTCACCCGAATTTGGTGAAACTTTTCACTCTCATTTTGGCGCTCAACAAGAAGCAGAATTTAAGTTTGTTTACCCAGTTCAACTATTATCTAGAATACATCAACCCGTGGTGTGCCTACTTGACGTTTGTTATGGACTAGGATATAACACTGCTTCTGCTTTAGCAGCCATCTGGAAAATTAATCCTGGTTGTCAAGTTCAATTGGTGGGTCTAGAATTAGACCCAGAGGTGCCAAAAGCAGCGATCGCTACAGGTCTTCTAGATAATTGGCCTGACCCTGTGCCAGAATTATTAGCTACTCTAGCTAATACCCATCAATTACAAACAGAAAAAATTCAAGCCAAACTGCCCATCGGGGACGCTAGAAGAACTATTCAAGAACTAAATAACTCCGGTTTCCAAGCTGATGCTATATTTCTCGACCCTTTTTCTCCACCCAGTTGTCCTCAACTTTGGACCGTAGAATTTTTGCGCTTAGTAGGTAGCTTTCTCAAACCTGATGGTTATCTAGCTACTTTTTCCTGCTCTGCAGCAGTCAGAAAAGCATTACTAGAAGCTCATTTGAAAATTGGTTCTACTGCACCAGTAGGTAGGCGATCGCCAGGAACAGTGGCCAGTTTTACTGAAGAATATTTACCCCCACTGTCCGAAAAAGAAAAAGAACATTTACTAACTCGCGCTAGTATTCCCTACCGAGACCCCCACTTATCAGACTCGGCGGAAATTATTATGCATCGTCGCCAGTTAGAACAACAAAAATCTTCCCTAGAACCTACATCTCATTGGAAAAAACGTTGGTTGTTGAAGAAGGAGTCAGGAGTCAGGAGTCAGGAGTCAGGAGTTCAAATTTAAAAGTCAAAAGTCAAAAGTCAAAAGTGAGGATATATGAAACTATGAAACTATAAGTACTGGAGAGTACAAAGTTCTGCTAAAAAACAGTTGGCTATCAAGATTGAAAGTGTTACTGGGAAAGGTTTACAGCACCTACTGTTGTGAATGGAGAATTTTTAACCTTGAGTCCGTGAAACCCTTGACTAGCAATAGTTATTCCCAGAACTTTGCACTGTCTAGTATAAGTAGTCATGCAAAATTAATGAAACATACTCTAAAGCTAAAAAGCTGATGCTGTAAAAATTACAGAGAATAAAATTAGGTAATTAATTTTGCTTAAGCACTTAGCAGTGCTTGAGGGGTATATTTACAAATTGCAGAGACTACCCAATAGCTAAAAGTCTTATATTATCTGCTTTTTTTTCATAAAATCTCACTTTTGACTTTTAGCTATTGGGTAGTCCCTGCAATTTGTAAATATACCCCTCAAGCACTGCTTTTTTTTCATAAAATCTCACTTTTGACTTTTGACTTTTGACTTTTGACTTCTACGGTGCTTTAATGGAACATTTTTTAGCGGATATGATATAAAAAGCAGATAATATAAGACTTTTAGCTATTGGGTAGTCTCTGCAATTTGTAAATATACCCCTCAAGCACTGCTAAGTGCTTAAGCAAAATTAATTACCTAATTTTATTCTCTGTAATTTTTACAGCATCAGCTTTTTAGCTTTAGAGTATGTTTCATTAATTTTGCATGACTACTTATACTAGACAGTACAAAGTTCTGCTAAAAAACAGTTGGCTATCAAGATTGAAAGTGTTACTGGGAAAGGTTTACAGCACCTACTGTTGTGAATGGAGAATTTTTAACCTTGAGTCCGTGAAACCCTTGACTA
>NZ_RCBY01000266.1 GCF_003838195.1 Okeania hirsuta | reverse complement strand
CCCCATCTCCCCATCTCCCCATCTCCCCATCTCCCCATCTCCCCATCTCCCCATCTCCGCGTCTCCGCATCCTACCCCCACCAACCAATTTTTTCAGCAGTCTAAATTAATTAATTAGATGTGTCGCCTTTGCTGGTTGTGGATATTGATAATCTGTAGTTGCTTCCTGCTGCGCTTTAATAATTCGCAATGCTCCCAACAAATGCTCTAACATTTCTATGTGAGCAGGAGTAAAGTGAATACTGAAGCCTTCCACGTCTCTTGCATACCCTGGGCAAACAAGAGAAGCTGAACTCTGTTCTTCATGGGTAGCAATATACAGCCAGTCTTCGTCTTCCAATTTGTAGTGTGTATCTGTCCAGGTTCTCAGCATAATGCTATCCTCCAGGTGAGCGGTACTTGTTGAGACTCTCATAAATTTACAATTAGCCAACTTGAGCATGACTCCATATATAGAGCCTAAATTTAATTGACTTAATTTTCAACCTTACCAGTAGTGTCTCATAAGTTGACTTTTTTTTCAACTAAATCTATTGTAGCGCTAGTTGATTTTATCGTCAAGAGTAAAGTTGAAATTTTCGTCAAAGTTGCTTACAATGCTTATTAGGAGGTAAAAGCCGTGGAAAAAAGTTTTGGAAAGTTAATTAGACAGGCCCGTAAAGACAAAGGATATTCCCAACGAGAGTTGGCCAAATTCTTAGGAGTGGACTTTACATATTTGTCCAAGCTAGAAAACGATCGCGCCGACTATGCACCAAAAGAAGAAGTGATTCGTGGGTTAGCTAGGAATCTCGATTTGGATGAAGAGGAATTAATTTTCCTCGCTGGCAGAATTCCTCAACAGTATGAGGAGATTCTTAAGCAAAATCCAAAAGAGATGCTCGCATTGTTCCGACGAATGCAAGAAAATCCTGAATTCGCTCAAACAATATCTCAAGCTGCAACAGAGGGAGAATGAACCGTGAGTATCCTCAAACCGTATTGCTTTTATCGCAAGGAGTCGATTGAGCATCGGGCAAATGATATTCTCAGGCTAATGCATAAAACCGCAAATTTTGCTCCCAGGTGGCCTTTTGAAGCTTCTTTAGTTGCTGATTTTTTAGACTTGGGAGTAGTTTGGGATGAAATTCCTCCTGACGAAGGGGGGGCGATCGCTGCCCGAATTTTACCAACAGAACGACTGATTGAACTCAATGAAAAGATTTTAGACAAGCCTCAAGGCTTTCAAGAATCAACACTTGCTCATGAAATTGGTCATTGGGTGCTACATATTAATCAGGATGAAGCAGATGGAGCTGTGAAGCAGTTAGAACTCGACCTTGGTAATTATGGAACGCCAAATCAGTCAGAACAACCTTTTGTTTGTCGGGGTGCAAGTGGCAGCAAGATTGATTCTATTGAATGGCAAGCTCAATATTTTGCAGGCTGTTTATTGATGCCAAAATCGATTCTTGAGGAAAAAAGACAAGGCAAAGATTTAACTAAGTGGTCAAATCTTTATAAAATCAAAGATGAGTTAGGCGTCAGCATTTCTAATTTAACTTACCGTCTGCAAGAGTTTGGCTGGATTTATATTCCTAAAGGTAGTCGAACAATTCATCGGGGACCTGAGGAAATTCAAGGACAAACACAACTGTTTGGATAAGTTTAAAAACGGACAGGAGGAAATTAGCCAGCCTGTTTCAACGGCTGGTTGAATAATATTAGGAGTCAGGAGTCAGGAGTCAGGAGAAATGCGAATTACACAGGATGTAGTTGGAAGAATTGTCCCTTAATTTTTCTGTGCTTGTCTGCACAAAATGCTAATACCCATAAGCTTTCTTGACCGAAAAGCTGGTACTTTTTTTCAACCAAATAAGACTGAAACCTTTATATGTCAATGCTTTTATAGTTGATCGGCAAGTCCTACAACGCTTTTCATATTGATGAACCACATCGTCATAATCACGCGCCTTGTAGGGATGTTCCATGGAACGTCTCTACTGTGGTCTACCGAAATGAAAACCGCTGTAATTAAACAGACATGATATCAGGAGTAAAAATAGTTACTCTGAGCGCCATTGCCAAATATTTCTCTATCTCCCCACATTCCCCTCCTGGGAGGGGTTAGGGGTGGGTCCAAATCACACCAATGCTACCGGACATGATATAACTTCTAACTCCTGACTCCTGACTCCTGACTCCTGTGAAATCATACATTTATTCAGCAACGCCGATTTAACTTATTGTCTGAATCTTTAAGAAATTTGTACCTCGTGTATGCTTGGTAGGAATACCACCCACCATCAAAACTTTCTCCCCTGGGGTAGCAAAATTTAGTTTCAATAAATAATTTTGAGCTTGTGCCGTTTAAATCTTCAAAAGATTCTACTTCTTCATTCAATCTTGATATTGACTTTTAAGAATCGGCAAAATATTCTCATCAAAAGCCTGTTGGAAACCAGAGGTATCTAGCGGATACAGTCCATCAATTCCCTGCACAGAACCAATAGTTCCCCCAGTGTATAAAATGCCTATGTTCATTAGGAAATGAAAAAATTAACTATGTTTACCACTAAGACTATACAATTAATCCTATAATTAAGATACATCCATAAATTAGATTAGGCAATGGAGAGAATTGAAGCTTTTCAGTCATTTCTTGATAATTGCTGAGGTAAAGTCTCCATATTAATTGAGTTTTGCCATTAAAACAATAGCAGACCGCGGCTCGACCCGATACCTAACACCAATAACTTTTGTAGCTGTATCTAAATCATTAAAATCTTTAGGAGAAGGAAAAGCAGTATTAATAATTAAATACCAACTTTCCCCTTTTTTTAAACGTGGTAACTCAAACATTAAAGGTTTCCAATAAGCATTCAAAATAATATGAAAATATTCACCACTTTTTGGATGCTTCAAACTAAAAGCTAAAGTCCGAGAATCTAGATGCCAATCAGGTTTACCTAAACGTACTCCATGCCAACTAATATTAGGTACTTTATTCGAGTCAACTTCCTTTTTCTCTCTAGGTAAAGATGATTCTGGAGAACCCGAACCAACTGTAGCTAAAACCTTATCTACCCGCATCATTTCTAACTCTTGGGTAAAATGAATAATCCCTTTAACAAATCGCAGTAAATCCCTTTGTTTGTCAATTTGCTCCCAATCAAACCAACTTAGTTCATTATTCTGACAATAACCATTATTATTACCAAGTTGAGTTCGCCTTACTTCATCTCCCATTAAAATCATTGGCGTGCCTTGGGAGAAAAATAATATGGCGAACAAATTCTTAATTTGTCGCAGTCGTAATCTTTCAATTTCCTGCTTATTAGTTAATCCTTCAACCCCACAATTCCAGCTATAATTATCATTAGCACCATCGCGATTATCTTCACAATTAGCTTCATTATGTTTTTCATTATAAGAAACTAAATCATTCATAGTAAAACCATCATGGCAAGTAATAAAATTAATACTATGATTGGGTTCGCGGTCTGGTTGAGGATAAATATCAGGACTACCCATAATTCTAGCCGCTAACTTATCAACTATCTTGGGGTCACTTTTGACAAACTGACGAACATCATCACGATAATGTCCGTTCCATTCAGCAAAGCGATCGCCAATAAATGAACCAACTTGATATAATCCCGCAGCATCCCAAGCTTCTGCAATAATTTTTGCCCCTGCCAGAACAGGATCGGATTCAATTGCCCATAACACAGGTGGATCTTCCAACGGATCGCCAGTCATACTCCGAGACATAACAGATGCCAAATCAAACCGGAACCCATCAACGTGCATTTCTCTAACCCAGTAACAAAGACAGTCAACAATTAAGCGATGTACAAAAGGATTATTTGTATTGAAAGTATTGCCACAACCACTATAGTTACTGTAATAAGTGGAGTCGTCTGTCTCCAGAATGTAATAAGTAGAATTTTCCAGTCCCCGAAAAGAAACTGTCGGTCCGTTTTCATTACCCTCTGCAGTATGATTAAAAACCACATCCAAAATTACTTCTATTCCAGCTTTGTGCAAAGCTTTTACCATATCTCGGAATTCATCCATCGGTCCGAAAATATCTTTGCGAGAACTATAATTGTGGTGAGGAGTAAAAAATGCGATCGGGCTATAACCCCAATAATTGATTAGAGGTTCGCGCACATCTTGTTCATCAAATTGTTGTACGGGTAATAATTCTACAGCAGTAATTCCCAATTCTTTCAGGTAGGGAATTTTTTCAATTAGTCCGGCAAAAGTACCCCGCTTTTCTGGGGAAACGCCAGAATTAGGATTACGAGTAAATCCACCAACGTGCATTTCATAGATAACTGTATGAGCGTAAGGTATGTTTAGAGGTATATCGTCTTCCCAGTCATAAGTAGTTGGGTCAACTACTACCCCTTTGAGAGCATAGGCACAATTATCACCATAACCAGTAGCAGCTTCACGACTATATTTTTCTTGTCCCACTACTACCCTAGCGTAAGGGTCTAGTAATACCTTTGTACCATCAAATCGATGACCTTTTTCTGGCTCAAGTGGTCCATAAACTCGGTAAGCATATATTTGTCCTGCCTTAAGACCATAAATAAATATGTGCCAGTAATGATGGGTTTTATGTTGTTTAGGGTCGAGTAAAATTACTTGCTCTGGTTGAGCTGCGTCAGGTTCATCAAATAGTAATAATTCTATTGCTGTAGCATTTTTAGAGTAAATGGAAAAATTTACTCCTTTGGGGTCTTTTAAGAGTGTTGCGCCAATGGGAAAACTATTACCTGGTAATATATTAAGATTCATAATTCTTGACTTATTTAACTATTAGATAACCTTGGTAATTTTATACAATGTAAATAGATATTTAACAAAACCATTGGAAGTATTAATTATGTATGAAAAAATTTTAGTTGCCATCGATACATCTGCTATGGGCGATCGCGTGTTTGATATAGCCCTAAAGTTAGCAAAAATCAGTAACCCTAGTCTGATGTTGGTTCATATTCTCTCGGAGGAGGCAGAAGAAAGTCCGATAAATTATTGGCCAATGATTGGTACTGACATTGGCACTAACCCAGAGATGATGAAAGAGTATCATCAACTTTGGGAAAAATTTGAGAAACAATGTTTACAAATGTTGAAATCAAAAGCAGATAAAGCAAAAGAACTTGGGTTCAATACAGAATTTACCCAAATCAGAGGCAACCCTGGTCGGGAAATATGTAAATTAGCTCAAAAGTGTAATGCTGATTTAATCGTTATGGGACGCCGTGGGCATTCCGTTTTTAGTGAACTGCTATTGGGTAGTGTCAGTAATTATGTTATTCATCGTGCTCATTGTTCTGTTCATATTGTACAGGATTAGCTTTTTTTATTAGGCATCTCCTCCAAAAGTAGGGAACAGGGAACAGGGAACAGGGAACAGGGAACCCACCCCTAACCCCTCCCAGGAGGGGAATAATTGATAACTTATGGATAATAATTGATTTGATTTTTGATTTTTACCAGATGTCTATTAGGCATCTCCTCCAAAAGTAGGGACGTTGCATGCAACGTCCGTAGGGAGTAGAGGGAAAGGGTGGTGGTGCATAGTAATGAGAGAGTGTGCAGAGTGTGCGGAGTGTGCGGAGTGTGGTCAGAAATTAAAAAATATGTATCTTCACTATTACTATGCAGGACTACCGGGGAAAGAATTGATGAATAAGACTGCAATAATTGATTTTATTTTTTATTATTGGAGATATCTATTAGTAATGAGCAATTATTCATTAGTATTCATTTATATCTATAGTGTTTTTATTTTAGATGTCAATCTAAATTGAGGTTTTTTCTCAGAAAAAAAGCACGGCAATCAATTACTTTATCCCTTTGTGTTTGCCACTATTTAATGCTGCTTTCCCCCTTTACTATTCTCTCCATACCTCCATATCTTTTTCATACCACTTGTTTTCCACCTCCCAGATAAAAAGGCTATATTAATAATTGCTTATGGATATTCTGGTAAGAGCTAACTCTATCAAGAAAGCTACTCAAAATCATAATTTCCATTTTCACTAGGAATAATTAGTCTGAGATTGACTATAGTGAAATCAACATTAAAATATATATTCTTTTTCTGATAATTCAGATACAATAATTACTATAGCAGTCTAAGGAAAGGTTAGGACATATCAAAAGCTCATAACTCAGACAAAGCAAGCTTTTTCCTTCTTTTTTCTTCCTTCTCCTATATCAGACAAAATAATTAAATTTTCATCATAAAGATTATGTATCAAAAAATTCTAGCAACAATGGACACATCAGCAGCAAGCGATCGCGTATTTGCCACTGCTCTCAATTTAGCAAAACTCAATAATTCCTACTTAAAACTAATGCACGTTTTATCTCCCGAAGAAGGAGAAATACCCGTTAAATTTGGAGCTATTTCCCGGGAATTTAACAAAGAATTGATTGCGGAATATCAACAAAAATGGAAAGATTTTGACCAAAAATGTCTAGAAATGTTGCAGTCACGAGCTAACGAAGCTACAACAGCAGGGATAAACACAGAATTTATTCAAACTGAGGGTGTACCTGGAAAGCAGATCTGTAAGGTAGCTCAGGAATGGGGTGCTGAACTAATAGTTATGGGACGCAGAGGACATTCTGTTTTCAGCGAAATGGTTATAGGTAGTGTGAGCAGTTATGTAATTCACCGGGCGAAATGTTCGGTGTTAGTTGTGCAGCAATAGTTTTTGGGTAGTTGTGCATTGTAATGGTATAGCTAGTGGGAGCATCTTGCTCCCGTTCTAATTAGGGTTTGCGCTTCACTAGTCTTTTAGTAGGGGTAGGAGACAGGAGACAGGAGACAGGAGACAGGAGAAATAGGAATTAATTAGGAGGTAGTCGGAAAAATTGTAAGAGTGATTTTTCTGCCATAATCGTCCCAAAATACTAGCATGCATGAGCTTTTTGAGCTGAAAAGCTGGTACTTTTTTAGACAAAAAAATACTAAAACCTTTATCTGTCAATGCTTTGATATTTATTCAGCAAACCCTAATTATTTTGGTCACGGTATAGACAGTGAGAGAATCTTGCTCCCGTTCTAATTATTTTGGTCATGGCATAGACAGTGAGAGAATCTTGCTCCCGTTCTAAGTTTTCCCGATCTCAACCTACCATTACGGGAGCAGGACTACCAATTTTTGTAGGTGTGGATTCAATTTGTCAATTTTACTGTACAGTGCTTTTCAAATGCATGAACCACATCGTCACAACTGAAATCCTGTAGGGGAAAATATCAGGAACGGGCAAGATGCCCATTCCACAAAACTATTAAAATCATCCCGCATTTTATGCAACGCCCATGAATGTTGCTTAAAATTGGTTCGGGTGATAGGAGGCAAAGTGGCGTGCTGGAGACTATCCATAAGCAATTTTTCCTTCTGCCTTCTGCCTTCTGCCTTCTGCCTTCTGCCTTCTGCCTTCTTCAAACAGCCGCAACCGAGGGAGATTGTTGTGTTTGTGACATACACTTCCCAGTCATTACCATTTTTACTCCACCAGCAGGAGCTAAAGTTACACCGCGACGTACTGCTTTGACTGTTTTTTTCTCCGCCAAAACCAAACTATAACGTTTGAGAATAGTTGCTAATACCAGTTTCATTTCAAACATAGCAAATGCTGCTCCAATACAACGACGACTACTACCGCCAAAAGGCAAAAATTCATAAGCAGAATATTGCCTTTCCAAAAATCGTTCTGGTTTAAATTTTTCCGGTTCGGGATACAAATCTTCCCGGTGATGAGTTAAATAAATACAGGGAGATAGAGCAGTACCCTCTGGATATGTTTGACCCATAATTGTGATTGGTGATTTAGCTATTCGTGAAAATGCAATTATTGCTACTGGGTAGATACGCAGGGTTTCAGAGCAAACTGCATTCAGATAAGGGAGCTTGATAACTGCCATTGGATCTGGGTTATCTCCAAGGTCTTCCAATTCTGACAATAGCTTATTATAAATTTCTGGTTGGAGGTGAATCCAGTAAAACGCCCATGCTAATGCTGTGGCAGTAGTTTCATGTCCGGCAAATAGTAGTGTCATTAACTCATCCCGCAATTCACGATCGCTCATAGGTTCCCCTGCTTCATCCCTAGCTAATAGCAACATTGTTAGGATATCAGAGCGTTCAGAGTCTAGTTGTTGACGACGTGCTGCAATTTCTGCATATAGTAACTCATCAACTTCTTGCCGTTGTCTGAGAAATTTACCCCACGGACTCCATTTACCCAAATCAACTTGGAGAAACTTGAAAAATAGCATACTTGCTTTCGAGGGAGAAGCTAGTGATTCTAGAGCTAAAGTCAAAAGTTGCTCTAATTTATCATACCTCTGTCCTTCCTCTAAACCGAAGACCGCCTGTAATATCACCTTTAAAGATATCTCTTGAGTTGATTCTCTCATAGAAAATGGCTGCCCTACTACCCACTTACTAGCTACTTTTTCAGCGATCGCGCAAATTAACTCACCATAAGCTTGCATTCGTTCCCCATGAAAGGGTGGCATTAATAGTTGACGTTGACGTTGGTGGAGAGTACCATCAAGCAAAGCTAGGGAGCTATCTCCCAATAGTGGTAGCAAAAACAAATTTCCCATACCAGAATCAAACTGTTTGGGATTAGTCTTGAGAATCTCTTCAATGGCCTTCGGATGACTGATAAATACCATTGGATAATTCAATTTTACTTGAAATGCGTCTCCATATTCCTCTGCACATTTTTCCATAAATGTCAAGGGTTTGGCTACCCACTGGAGGAGTTGAATCAAAGCTGGAGCTTTTGGACCTAGCAGTTGTGTCATAGTCATATTTCTATCTAGTTATCTTTTCCCTAACTATTTTAAAAGAAATAAAAAAATAAAGATTTATCCTATTTAAGACTATTAGATATCTCCAGAAAATAAACTTGCCCTTTGTTTAATATAAGCTAGAGTTGTAAAATTCACTTCCCTAAATCATTTTTCGTACCTTTTTCCTAAAAATATCTTCCCTGTTGCCTGTTGCCTACTATGCGCAAAAAGTCTATATCTTTTTCACCAGATGTCTATTAGACATCTCCAGAAAAGAGGGAATAGGGAATAGGTATGGAGGGGGAAATAATATCAAATCCGGTAGCATCGGTGTAATTAGATGGGGAGATGGGGAGATGGGGAGATGGGGAGATGGGGAAATATTTGGTAATGGTTGAAGATGGAACATTTTTTTATACCGAATTAAACGGATTTGATATAATTGATAATTTCTGTACGATAATTGATTTGATTTTTGATTTT
>NZ_RCBY01000265.1 GCF_003838195.1 Okeania hirsuta | reverse complement strand
GCATTGTTAGCGCAGCTCCTCTGCAAGAGGCAGCAGAAAGCCCTAATAGCGCGATGGTTAGGAATCCCGCGCTGTCACGCAAGTGCAGCGTCGGGAGGATGTCAAGAATACTTATTGCTTGAAAAGACAAACTGACTGATCGTCGATTTAACCTGCAAAATTTCTTGCCCGATAAATTTCTTGCCCGATCGAGCATCTTTTAGTTTAGCTCGATCAGTCATTTATCGGGAATTTTTTTAAGGCTTGAGTACGGGGCTTTGAGGTGCGGGATCGATCGTTTTTACTCTAAGCGTGTAATGATTCTATAAATATTTGTGCCAGTCTATCCGCAGAGATGCGATTCAAGGTTACATTGATTCTCAGCAAGAAAGTATTGCTATCAGGTTCTGGCTCTGGAAGATAAACATTTTTCTTTTCCAACGTATCCCTAAACTTATCCAAATCAACATCAGATACATGCAATTTAAAGACATTACTACCATTGGGAATTTTCTCAACCTTGAAAGATGAATTTTTATGGATTAAATCAAAAAAATCATCTGCTAGCTTGATAGCCATTCTCAGTTCATCCATAAATGTATCAAGAAAGTTGAGGGCTATGACCGCAGATGGCCACATTTGAAATATATTACCCCCAAACATTCGCCGTACATGGTATAAATCTTTTGCGAACTCGTTAGAACAGGCTAATATTGCTCCAAAGCCAGCATTGAAATATTTAAACAGTGAAACATAAACTGTATCAAACAAAGAAGCGTACTCCTTTGGCGATATACCAGAAAAAGTCGATGCAATAAATAATCTTGCTCCATCTAAGTGGAGCCTAATACCTTGATCTTTGGCAAAAGTTGAAATTTTCTTCATTTCTTCAAAGTTGAAAATTTCATTGTACTTTCTTCGCACTGGACTTTCAATAGAAATGACACCCACTTCTGTTACAACTTTGCCTGTTTTCGCTTTGTCAATAACTTGCTTCACATCGTCCAAAGTAAATGTAGCTCGATCCGGAGCAAGTGGTATTAAGTTTAATCTGCTGAGGGTTTGTAAACAATCTCCTGAATCATTGTAGATATGACTTTCTTTTTGGACAAGCACTCTTCCTTTATTATTAGCAAGTTCCCGAATTGCGATTTGATTGGATAGCGTTCCTGATGGCATCATAACGGCAGTCTCTTTGCCAAGTAAATCAGCAAATTTGGCTTCAAACTCACTAATAATACCGCCAAGTGAATATACATCACGTTCAATATTTCTGCTTTTTGTAAGCTTATACAGAAGCTGCGAGTATGCAAGTGGAGACATTTCAATCCCATCTGCTGTAAATCGAATTGACTTATCTGAATTAACCAGATCAATATTATCCATTATCTAAATTTACCTCATATATAGAAAAACATGTAAATTTACTCAAAGTATTCTCTTAATACTTTTGTGTAGAACCCCTAAGCGTATCTTTGCAAAGGTGCGGGTTTTTGGTACAGGAGTCAGGAGTCAGGAATGAGAGAAATAAAATAGGGAAAAAAAGTAGAAAAATTCCTCCATCTCCCCACACTTCCCACACTTCCCACACTTCCTACCCTCCCCATCTATAAAAAAATAGATACCAAATGGGTTATATATGTGTTATATCAAATCCGTTTAATTCGGTATTAAAAAAGATTCCATCTTCACCTAGAGCGGAAAGAATTCTGAGTTCTCTTCCCTTCTGAATTCTGGATTGCAGAATTGCTGGATTCTGATTCACTATCTTATTACACCGATGCTACCGGATTTAATATTAAGACTAGTATATGGTTTTGCTTGTATTTATACCAAATTATACTGTTTTAATTCATTTTTGGCAAAAATTTTCAGCCATGAGTGAGCTAATTTAGTAACAATTAATATTCTCCTACCCTTATAGGTTCTATACTTTGGGATAGACCACATCAACCCAATCTCGTGGAGGAATTGATTTAAAATGAGTAGTCTTGCAGTTGCAACTGTTATATCGAACAGCGAAGCGCTTGTTGAACAGCAAATTTTAAGCTTCCAAACGTTCCTTAAGCTTCGAGACCAAGAAGGTAAAGTCTTTGAGGCTGCTTCTGAAATTTACACGAGGCTCAGTAATTATTCTGTGATCGATCAAGCGGCTTCGGAGAAGAGCCACGTTCCGACTGGAAGTTCTTGGATTTTGGAATGCCTACCCGATCAGCAATATCACTGGCATTCGTTTTCAACAGAGGATCGGATGTTATCTGCGCGTCGGGTGTTCTTTATTGCTGATAGAGGTCTGATAATTTCGGTTTTTGAGAACCCTGCGTCTTTTCTACAGCCAAGGCATGAGATCTTTGAGTGTGAGGGGCCAGTGTTTCTTGAGTTTGAATTCTGTGGTAGTCTTGTGCACCGGTTTCGGCCACTGAGTGGCAGACTGTTTGCGCTCTCCATACATCATAAAGATGAATCTGTTTCGGACACGACATTGGGTCAGCAAACCCACATCTTTTCAGGGGAGTCACCTCAAATCACGCAGCGCTTTCATCTAACATTGTGACTTTAACTTTGGCTCTTCTGGATCTAGGGTGGAGCTAATCGGGGGGGCCATTGAAAACATCGGTGTTGGTGTCGCCATCGGAATTGCGATTGGTGCTGCGATTGGAGCGTTTCAACAGAATAGGACATCAAATTGAGGTGGAGCACTTTCATTTCTACAAGAATTGCTGAGTGTCCAAAACCTGGGTTGAGCTTCTCGATCGTCAACCCGACTGTTGAGATAATCTACTGGGCTATATTTATGTTATCGATACAAATAGTTGTCGTATAAATTTCTGTAGTATTTCAGGGAGGCTTGAGGCAGTGGTTCTTAGGTATTATCCTTAGGTTACTGCTTTACGATGTCTAAGAACCCAATTGCAATTACAAATCGTCAAGAGATCGATAAACTGGTGATTTTGGAACAGTCCATTCCCTAGAGACTGGCGATGAAGGTTGAATGCTTCTCAAAATGGAATAGTATGGACTTAGTAAACATAAATCTGACTGATGTATTTTATGAGATTGAATGACTGTCACAATTTTCAGGATTTCCGAAAATTAGCGAAACGCCGACTACCAGGACCAATTTTCAATTACATCGATGGAGCGGCCGATGATGAACAGACCTATCGGCGTAACACTGAAGCCTATGGAGACTGCGATCTTATTCCGAACGTGCTTGTCGGTGTGGAAAATGTGGATATGTCAGTTGAGGTGATGGGGCAAAAACTAGATATGCCTATCTACTGTGCCCCGACAGCATTGCAACGCCTTTTTCATCACGAAGGAGAGCGTGCGGTTGCGAGGGCTGCTGCAGAATATGGCACGATGTTTGGGGTGTCTTCACTGGCGACAGTAACCGTTGAAGAAATCTCAAAAATAGCAAACACGCCGAAGATGTTTCAGTTCTACTTCCATAAAGATCGCGGCTTGAATGATGCGTTGCTTGAACGCGCACGAGCAGCGGACTTTAATGTTTTAGCATTAACCGTCGATACCATTACTGGTGGTAATCGCGAACGCGATCAGCGTACAGGATTTACTTCGCCACCAAAATTAACGCTTGACTCCTTAATGAGTTTTGCGACGCACCCAGCATGGGCTTGGAACTTTTTGACAAAAGAAAAGTTCGATATGCCACATTTGTCTGGCTATGTCTCGCAGGGAACGAACTTAGCAGTCTCTGTTGGTGATTACTTCTCAACGATGCTAGATCAATCCATGAATTGGAATGATGCTGAAAAACTCTGCTCGCAGTGGAATGGGCAGTTTGCACTGAAAGGGATAATGAGTGTGGAAGATGCCAAGCGTGCTGTTGATATTGGTTGTACGGGTATTATGGTTTCTAACCACGGCGGCCGTCAGCTCGATGGTTGCCGTAGCCCCTTCGATCAACTCGCAGAAATTTGTGATGCTGTTGGGGATAAAATTGATGTCATTTGCGAAGGTGGTATTCAGCGCGGTACCCATGTGCTTAAGGCGCTATCTGTTGGAGCTAAAGCATGTTCAGGTGGGCGATTCTATCTTTTTGCATTGGCCGCTGCTGGGCAAGCAGGAGTTGAGCGTGTTTTAGGTAATATGCGCACTGAGATTGAGCGTGATATGAAATTGATGGGAGTGACCAAGCTCGATCAATTGAGTAGAGAGAATCTACGCTTTCATCACTCACGATGAAGCGGAGTAGGGTGGACAAGGTCTAATGAAAGAATTGAGAATTTTCCGACCTAGGCTTGCCCACCCTACAAATCTACCGAGAAAGAGCTGTATTCCCAACAATCGATCGGCAATGGGGTCGCGCTTAAATCCAGGCGACCTCTAATTTTTCTTGCTAATTGCTAGGCATCTGCATAGCTCTTTTAGCCGAAATTTCAACTGGATTGGCTTTCATGCATAGAGGTCTCTAATGAGTCAAACAAACGATGGATCGAATTGGCATCAAGATTTTATTGCCAGTAATTTGCTGGTCATTGGCTATAATGCTTGGGCAGGTCATCTCAGTCAGAAGCGCGGCGCGATTATTTGTAGCACAAATTCTCCGATTGGCGGAGAATCATTCAAAACCCATTTTTCGGACGTTCTCGCCTTGTGCCGTTCTTGAATGCCTGTTTAGCTGCTCCTGACACTGCAATTTTGCACCATCACTTTATGATTGCTCACATCTTGGAAGTTGTCGATAATTATTATCCAACAACAGAGGTTGTATTGTTGCTGGAGTATGAGCGATCAAGCAACGTTCTTTTACTTGAAAAACCTACCCATTACACCCCGTCAATGCTACGAGCAAGTACTTAATACTTGGGATGAATTCCAGCCAGGAGTTAGTGCTTGGCAAGATGAACAACTCCAACAATATGAAGGTGCTGTAGATTTGGATAGAGGTTTTTTACCGAGAAGCAATCATGATGGTTGGGGTTGAAGTCAATTTACAATTGTGTTGGGTTGGGAGCATCACCATACACTGTTTTCGGGTCAAAGGTTTTCTCCGTTTCGGTAAATATTAACTGAATTGGTTCCTGGGAATCAATAGCACTTTTTCCCGTAGGAATACAGCGATAAAAACAAGAACGATAACCCACGTGACAACTAGCTCCCGAACCAGCTACTTTAACCTGCATCCACAGACAATCTTGGTCGTCATCAATAGCTAACTGCTGTACTTTTTGCACCAGTCCACTAGATTGACCTTTATGCCATAGCTGCTGACGACTGCGACTGTAATAATGAGCTTCTCCCGTTTCAATGGTTTTAACTAACGCCTCTTCGTTCATATAGCCATGCATCAGCACTTCACCAGTGTTGACATCTGTGGTAACTACTGGAATCAAACCATTGGCATCAAATTTGGGCGCAAGTAACAAACCTTCCTCAACCTGTTCTACGGAAGTGCGGGCGGTAAATAGGGAATTCATATTAGCTAAATTTTGTAATGAATGATAATCATTATTACATACAAAGCAGTGTTTAATTGGCGTTGCTGAAATGTAATGATAAATGTTGTAGAATTCAGAACATGATATGTCCGAAATGCCACTCTACCCACACCAGGGAAATGGCCAAAGACGTGGCCAAAAGTTTTTCCAATGTGGAATATGTGGTCGTCAATTCGTTGAATCCCCTAAGAGTCAACCCTATTCACCACAGATGAAAGAACTTCGTCTTCTGCTGCACTATCTAAGATTTCAAACTCTTCCTACATAAGCATAGATCATTACTAATCAGCAACGCCATTTAATTTACCTAGAAACGTTGGCAGTCAGGCGATTGAGCAGTTGATTTAAATAGTCGGGCAGATGGGAATATTGATGGGGTTCATTCAAGTCTTGGCAATCTGTATTAAACTCGCAGTCTGGTAAAATTTTTCCCGTGTTGCCATTGACAAAAACATTCCAATATTTACCTATTAAACCGACAATACTAATGTTAATCATCCACTCATTATTATCAAAACAGGTTGCACCTACAACCTCAAACAAGTGACGATGTTCTGGAGATACTTCCAGATTGGACAAAAGATAATCTAGGGCTGTTTGTTTGATATTAGTTAATTCTAACATACAGGTGGAATCTTCAAGTATTTACATAGCTAGTAAGGTTAACTTTCAGCCTATCACAGAGAAAGCGATCGCTCAAAATTGGTCTTGCTTCCTCGCGGCTATAAATTTCTAATACTGCTTCGGGTAGAGCTTCAAATCAAAAATTGATTCATGATTAGCTTTCCATTGATATTTCATAAAGGTATTTAAAAAGAGCAAAAATTATTAGACTTGTCGCTTTATAACTTCAAAAACCCCCAAAAGCCTTGTTATATAAGGATTGTAGCTATTGGTGGCTAAAAAGGCCTTGAAATTATTGCTCTGTCTAGGTTGGAGCGATTTTTTCCCTCTATTTAGCGATAACTCTATTACTTATTCCTTATTACTTGATTAATAATCCTCCCCAAGCAAGTAATAGAGAAAAAAAGAACGCAGCGATCGCCTGTCTACTTAACAGCAATAAGGCAAATCGAAGAGACTGTTCTCGCGCAATAGTTAACAGAGTAACCAAACAAGGTAGCAATACTCCTGCTAGATACACCCCAGTCAAAACCTGCAAGGGAGTTAACATAGCCAAGGTTTCGGGTTCGGCAAATAATAGCAGTCCATCTTTGCGAATAGAAGCTAAAACAATAGGCAATGAGGCGACCGG
This sequence comes from Okeania hirsuta, assembly GCF_003838195.1. Taxonomy (GTDB): domain Bacteria; phylum Cyanobacteriota; class Cyanobacteriia; order Cyanobacteriales; family Microcoleaceae; genus Okeania; species Okeania hirsuta. Next base: position 2,686 of record NZ_RCBY01000265.1, on the reverse strand, counting down.
GGGTAAATTAAACCATCCCATCAAAGGGTTAATAATATTGGCTAAAGTTGCGATCGCTCCTAACCAATTCAATACAGAAGCAATAATCGTAATAATTAAAAGATGGGAGCAGCCAGCAATAAGAAAGCCCCGGGCCAGCAATAACGAACTTTTTCGGCCAGGATTATTTGCAACTAGATTTGCTTTTGAGCCACAATTAACTGCAACTGAGCCAGGATTATTAGCTATCATCTCCCCCGATTTTTTCCACTCTCCATTCCCAGGATGCAAGGCTGGTTGTCCTTCAATTGAATAGAGTTCTGCAAAATCGCTATCCTGATAAAATATACCCAATTCATCTCGAATAGTCATGTAGAGATTCCCTTTTGGAAAAGCTTGGTGTGCTATTTCTTTTGTTAAGGGTGGAACAGGTTTCATTGATTGAGGATGTAGAGCCATAATCTTTATACTACTTCCGTAATCTTTCAATATTTGTTAAACTTAGTTAATACTTCGCGAATATAAATCGCGAATCATCTTCTCCTTTTCTTAATGTTTCTCCTGTATGAATCAAAAACAAGCATCATCAGACCAAATTGAACGAATTGATCGTATCACATCCGCGATCGCGAGATCCCAAAAAAACAAATTATTGCTCAAGGTGAAGTTACTCCTCTAGGGACAGTAGTTTCTCGGGCTTCAAGTACGACAGCAGCAAAACATTTATTGGTACTAGAAACTTCAAGCACAAGAGCCAATTTTTCCAAAAACTAACGAGGCTAAGAGTTTTAGTAAATATAAGCATTTAGCAAAACCTGGTAGTCAAGCTCATATTACGGCAGTAATGCAGGTGGTTAGGTGTTCTCGTTCTTGATTAAATTCAACGTACTATTGATACTTTGTCACAAAATTTATTGGACGTTGGTTTTGACGAGCAACCAAAACAAAAATCAAATAATTAACTGGACATATTCGCAAATAATATTCGCGAATCTATCTCTTTTGTTAAGTTCATCAACAGTATCAGTTGCTACTCAAACCCCTTGAAAGAGAGTTTAGATGATAAGATCGCTCTTTAGGCTAATATTTAGATTTTTTAGTCTGATATTCTAGATTAGTAACGAAATAACTATATCCCCTAAGTAAAAATGTTAACTATTGGAACACAAAAAAGCGATCGAATTAGCACAATTACTAATACAACTTGGGCTGAATATATTAGTTTAGATTTACCCAGTAAACGAGTTTCATTTCGCAATGGAGTTATTACTATCGTGTCCCCAGGACGTAACCATGAATTGATTGGTGATTATATCAGGTTGATTATTTTGGCGTATTGTCGTAATCTTAATATGCCTATTTTCACCTTTAATCAAACTACTCTTAAGGAAGAAGGAAAAGAAGGGAAAGAACCAGATGTAGCTTACTGTTTTGAAATAGACAAAGACAAGCCAGATTTGGCAGTAGAAATAAATCTAACATCAGGGAGTATGGACGATTTAACTAAATATCAATACTTAAAAATTCCTGAAGTTTGGCTATGGGAAAACAATAAAGTTAAATTCTTTGTTTATCGTGATTCAGGATATTTAGAATTAACAATAAGCAATTCTCTGCCTAACTTAAACAGCGATCGCGTGACAACAATTGTCAATAGTTGTTTTGGTAAAAGTGTTTTAGAAGTAGAAAATTATTTCCGTTAAAACTTAATTTAAAAATCACAAAAATGAATCAAAACGAATCTTTACTACCCTTAAAAATCGCCGTCCTAACAGTTTCTGATACAAGAACCGAAGCTGATGATAAATCGGGTAAAATATTAGTCGATAATTTAACAACAACAGGACATTTATTAGCAGAAAAAACTATTGTTCCCGATAACATTTACCAAATTCGTGCTGTAGTATCTAGATGGGTTGCAGATGAATCTGTCCAAGTAATTTTGACTACTGGTGGTACGGGAGTTACAGGACGAGATGGTACACCAGAAGCGATTAAACCACTCTTAGACAAAGAAATTGAAGGGTTTGGTGAGATATTTCGGATGATTTCCTATCAAGAAATTAAAACCTCTACCATTCAGTCTCGAACTTTGGCAGGCGTAGCTAACGGTACTTATATCTTTTGTTTACCTGGTTCTAGTGGTGCTTGTCAAACAGGATGGAATATTATCAAAGAGCAACTAGATTCTCGTAATCGTCCTTGTAATTTGGCTCAATTGATACCGAGATTAACTGAAACTTAAAAATGGTCGGGCGATCGCTTTGTTACTTAGGGCTTGCTGAAAAAGTCTTATGGGTGAGGGTAGGAGTCAGGAGACAGGAGGAGTAAGAAATTTAGAGGAGGCAGGAGAAAGAATTATCCCTTGATTTTTCTGCCTTATGCAACCCTTTCATCCTAAATTTTTCAGCTTTAAGGAGCAAAAAGCTTGTACTTTTTCAAGACCATTATCGGCTAAAATCTTTATCTGTAAATGCTTTTAGATTTAATCAGCAAGCCCTACATAAAAAACTGTGAGCTAGAGAAAGCCATCCCGTTTTAACCGATCGCAGTGGAGCGGGGCTTACAAGGGGGCGAATTCGATTTGCCCCACAGCCCCTTGCGAACGTGGGTTTTAACCCCGTGTATCTAAATTCTTGATAATAATTTAAAACAGATTTTGCATATTCTTGATGCCGGCTACAAATGCTGCACCGACCAATTGACA
>NZ_RCBY01000264.1 GCF_003838195.1 Okeania hirsuta | reverse complement strand
TGTTGCATAATTGTGATTTTGCAGAAGTTAATTTTCAGTCAAAATAATTGTTTGATTATGCAACACTAACAAATGAATATTTTATTTATAATTTAGCGTGAGTCCCATCACAATAAGGAGGATTATTAGTATACTTACAATTACAAAGTGCTACACTCTTTTTCTCTGTTAACTCAAATGCCATAGGAGTAAACTCAGTTTCTGCATGGGAACCATCACAATATGGTTGCTTTTTCGATGCACCACATTTACACCAATAGTAAGTACTTGCTTCAAGTTCTAAAACGACAGGTTTGTTATCTGCAATAATTGGTTCACTCATGGTGTTTTTCTCTATAGAATTAATCTCTGGATACAAAATCTATAGAAGCTAATAACTTAGATTTTGTTTTGACATTTATAATCTAGCTTAAGTCAGGTTAGTATGTATAGTATGCACTTTAAAGTAAGATAGTACCCAAAAAGATACTATGGGTAGAGGTAGTAGACAAATGTGTAGAACTGATCAATATGGTTTTCCTAGAACCAAACCTAAACTTAGACACCAATAATCCTATGGTTTTATGAGTGGGGATATTTTTAAAGTAGTTGTCACCAAAAGCAAAAATATTGGTTTTTATATCGGTCGAGTAGCTGTTATAAAAACTGGTAACTTTAATATAAAAACTGAGGAAAGCAACAATTTGAGATGAAAATTAAAAGTACAAATAAGAAGAAAAATTGCCCAGCAGAGATGGCGATCAAAGTCATTGGTGGACGTTGGAAACTTTTGATTCTCCAAGAATTATTTGATGGGGTCAAACGTTTCAATCAACTTCATCGTTCTTTACAAGGTGTGACTCACAAAATGCTTACCCAACAATTGCGGGAAATGGAGGCAGATGGTATTGTTCATCGGGAAGTTTATTTACAGGTTCCTCCAAAAGTCGAATATTCTTTAACTCATCTCGGAAAAAGTCTTAAACCTATGATTGATGAAATGCACGAATGGGGGATTGAACATCTGAATTCTGATCAGGAAAATGAAAAGATAGATGAATAATATCAAATCCGTTTAATTCGGTATAAAAAAATGTTCCATCTTCAACCATTACCAAATATTTCCCCCCCATCCCCCCACATTCCCCTCCTGGGAGGGGCGAGGGGTGGTTCCCATCTCCCCATCCAATTACACCGATGCTACCGGACATAATATTACGACCGCTCTGAACTTAAAATATGGTCAGTTTTTAATGTGACAACAGTTGGTAAATTTATACTAAAAGTAGATCCAACACCAACAGAACTTGTTACCGTAATTTTTCCACCCATAATTTCACAAAATTTTTGACAGATAGACAACCCCAAACCAGTTCCACCGTACTTACGAGTCGTAGAGTTATCAGCTTGTACAAAAGGCTGAAAAACTTTTTCAATCTGCCCTGGAGTCATACCTATACCAGTATCAGTTACACTGAAAATTATCTGATTTAATGTCTGATCTATTTCCAATTTGCTACTACCATTTCCATTATGCTCTATATTGTGTTTGCGAACTACTTTTAAAGTGATGATACCTTCGTGAGTAAACTTGCTAGCATTACTCAATAGATTAATCACGATTTGCTTAATTTTTGTTCGGTCAGCAAACATAGTCCCTATTTCGCTACTACAATGCATCTCAAAAGAATTACCATTTTTCTTCATCAGTGGTTGCACAATGGATTGGACTTCTTTTATTAAAGTCAAGATATCAAATTCTTCTTCATACATAGTCATCTCCCCTGATTCTACCTTAGAAATATCTAGGATGTCTTGAATAATTGTTAGCAGATGTAAACCAGAGGTTTTAATTTGATCCAGGTCTGGAATAAATTCTTCATGGCCTAAATCTTCAGCTTCTTCCCGCAGCAGATCGCTATACCCAATAATAGCGTTAAGAAGCTGAAGATTTAGGCCATGAAGAATTTATTCCAGACCTGGATCAAATTCTTCATGGCCTAAATCTTCAGCTTCTTCCCGCAGCAGATCGCTATACCCAATAATAGCGTTAAGAGGTGTTCTTAACTCATGACTCATACTAGCAAGAAACATACTTTTGGCTTTGTTAGCACCTTCTGCAGCTTCTTTTGCTTGTTGCAACTCTATATTAGCTAACTTACTTTCTGTAATATCTCGAACAATAGCCAAAACTTCATTTTGACCACTTGCCAATATTCTTGCTTCAAAATGATGACGTCGCCCATGGACAAACCACTCATATTCAAATATTTTAATATCTCCTGTTTGAAGCGCTTCCTCAAGATATTGTAAATATTGTTTTGCAGCATTTTCTGGCAAAACTTCAAAAACTTTTTTACCTATTAATTTATCCCTAGACCAAGGTAAATCATTTTTTCTAGAAGGTTTATAGTAGAGAAAAACCCCATTATTGCTGAATCGCAAAATTACATCTGGGATAGCATCAAGCAGTGCTCTATTTTTAGCCTCACTTTGCCGTAAATCTTCTGCTCTTTGTTTTAAATTGCGAATTAGCTCCTCCTTGCTATGAATTAGTTCTCTAAGTTGATAAGTCATGCTATTAAAAGAATTTGCCAATACAGCTAATTCATCTCCAGTACAAATCTCCATCTTCTGAGTTAAGTCTCCAGAAGCGAGACGTTTAGTAACTACAGTCATTTCCTTTAGAGGTTCAGTAATAGAACGACTAATTAACAATGCCAGAAAAGTTCCTGCAGTAGCAGCCATAGCTGCTACTATAAGACCTTGATTACGCACAGCAGCAATTTTTTGATTTAAAGGAGTTATAGACAAACCTACACTCACAGCTCCGAGTCTTTTCCGCCCAACGACTACTGCCTTACCAGCAAGCAATTGAGTAGACTTCCACTCAAAAATTGTTTCATCGCTCTCCAGTAGACGCTGGCCAAATTCATCGGGTTTAATATTGTAAACCAAAACATCTTTACCATAAGCATCAGCAACTATTCTTCCATCTTTCTCATAAATACGGCCAGCCGCCAGCACTTCATCTTCTCCAAGCTGCTCCATGATTTCTTCCATAAAATCAGCATCTAGCTTGTACAGAGAATCTCTAACTGTTATGGATATAGTATTGAGTAAGATTTCCGCCTGTTTTTCTAATTCAGTACGAAAATTTTGTTGCTGACGGTGGACGGATAACCAAGTGACACCGGCCACTACCATGACAACCAAACCTGTCATGGCTAGCGTTAACTTGGTGGCTAGCGACCCTTGTCCAACCCTGAATAAGCCCATCTAATTCACCTGTTTTGAACAAGTTCATACAATTCTCGCATTCTTTCTATACTTGACTCTGGAGGAAAATCATCGAATTTGGCTGTCTTTTCAAATTTCTCTAAGATTTCTCGTCCCTCTGCCGTTTGATCCATTTTAATCAAAATAGCTTTGATGGCCTCAAGCATTTCCGGTTTCATGTCAGGTCTAACTAAAACTACATGGCGAGCTACTTTCTCACTTTTTGCTAAAACTATCATGGCTTGTCGGTTTGCTTCCGGAATTTCCATAAAAGTACCGATGTCAACTGCACCAGCAGCAACTTTTCCACTAATTACCCATTGGATAGTATTTTCATCATCATCAGTAAAAACAAATCCTACTTCATCAGCAGATACTGTCGAACTAGCTGATTTCTTCTGTTGAGGATTTAAATCATTTTCTATCAGCAAGGAAGTAGGTAACATATATCCTGAAGTAGAGCTAACTTCATCAAAACCAACTATCTTACTTTTTAGATCCTCTAAGGATTGAATCCCACGATCCTTCATGGTAAAAATGACAGTATAATAATCTGGTACACCACCTTTCCAACGACGTAGAATTGGTTTAGCATTAGACCGATCGCTCACAATCATTGCTGGGTAGGGACTATCAAAATAAATATCTACTTCTCCTGAGTTGAGATAATTGGCCATTTCTTGTAAATCAGAAGCTATTTCTACATCCCCTACTTTGACTCCAAATTGGCCTAGTCTTTCTGCTAAGTAGTCTGCTAAGGGTTGATAGCGTTTAATCTTTTTTGAAGGATTATTAGAAATATCAGCAATAACTATTGTGCTTGGGTCTGGAGTGCTAGCTAACAGCTTTGGGTTTAATGCTGATGATTTTAAGCTAGAGCCGATCAAGGCCATGACCATGCCAAAAAGTGATAGTTTCACAAAAAGCTTGCGTAACATTTTCTCCACTTCTCCATTGTTGATAGTTGTAACTTTAAGGATATAACTCAAATAAATTCACGAACAAAAGTTTTAATCAGGTAATTTTTCCACAGGTCTATCCCGGTTGGGCCAGTGAGGTCTACATTAGACATGGTATTATTTCTATAAATTGCCAATAATAGTCTAGTTACTAAACTTAGAATACTTGACTGATTTTGTTGACTATTTGGCCATCAATGTTAGGGATATTTATCATTTTCTTTGTGGGTTTAATACCCCACCGTCAACGGGGGTGTTCACGCATTACTTGGGGGAGCGAATCCCCATGTAATTTTCCTCCTGTCTCCTGTCTCCTGTCTCCTATCTCCTTCTTCAATCTCACTTTTTTGAAAACACCACAGATATTTATACTATCCTAGCAAGATTTTTGGAGGGCTGTAGGCCAGATCTATACAGCCACTCATTATATCGACTTAATACAACCATTGTTTGTAAATAGCCACTCAAGATGGTTACTTTGAATTAATCAACAATATATGAAGATTTGATGAAGTTTGCTCATAACTATTGCATTTTTATAGCTAATAATGCAATTATTTATAAAACATCAATCAGAGTTGTTTTTTGTACTCATACCAAATTCATCAGAGTTGACTTGAGATTAAGACAGACAAGTTAGTAAATCTCATAATTATGTGCAATATTACATAAAATTTGCATAAAACCTAATTCTATGTAATTTTACATAAAATTGGTATGAAAACATGGATAACTGAGTGAAAATTTTCATATCAATTATAGAATGATTGATATTCTATAAGTATAGTTTAAGTGTTTTTATCAGGTAGTAAGCTGATTTAGCACTGAAATTTGACTATATGAATATTTTCTTACTATTAATAAGTAGAGCTGATAGCTGAAAAGTCTCTCCCTATTAAGTATTGCCTTTAACAGTTTTATTTTGTATTACCAAAATAAATACATCTTAGCTCGTTAAGCTTTACTAATATTGAGAGAAAGATCAGTAATAAAATAGGAAAATGGATAAAATTTTTACATATTTTCTTTGCTCTAAAAATACTAGCTGTGAAAGCTATAGCACGATGGAAAAAAAAATTATCTAGAATATAGCGGAATAATTTAGTTTAGTTAGGAGATACATAATCAATGAAAAACTATCAGGATAAAAGTAAATATACTAATACTAATGTATTAGAAAAAATCATTGAAGTAACTGTAAAATCAAGTATGGCGATCGCCTTGATGGCAGCACCAAGTACAGCTATGAGTTTGAGTTTCACACCAGTGGGTACTTATGCTACAAGGGTATTTGATGAAAGTGCGTCCAGAATTACAGCCTTCGATCCAAACAGTGACAGGCTTTTTGTTGTTAACGACGACTCACTGGCAATAGATATTCTGGATATCAGTAACCCCAACACTCCAGACCTTTATTCTAGTATAGATTTAAGTCTACTTGGCAATTTTGGTGGTGTCAATAGTGTTGCCTATAGTAACGATGTATTTGCAGTTGCAGTTGAAAATGACACAATCACAGACCCAGGAGAAGTTTTATTCTTTGATAAAGGTGGCAGTCTATTAAATCGAGTAACAGTGGGTGCTTTACCCGATATGCTGACATTTACACAAGATGGCACAAAACTACTCGTGGCCAATGAAGCCGAACCAGAAGGTTATCTAGAAGGAGATATAGATCCAGAAGGTTCTGTTAGTATCATCGATACGTCTAATGGCGTAGAAAATATTACTTATAGTGATGTGACTTTTGCAGGTTTTCAGGATTTTAACGCTCAAATAGCTCAACTACGAGCAAAAGGTGTGCGGATATTTGGCCCTGGTTCAACAGTAGCCCAAGATTTGGAACCGGAGGCGATCGCTATTTCTGAAGATGGAACAACAGCTTGGGTAACATTACAGGAAAATAATGCTATAGGTATACTCGACATAGAAACAGCTACATTTACAGATATTGTTGCCCTTGGTTTTAAGGATCATAATAAAGATGGTAATGGAATAGATGGTAGCGATGAAGACGGTGAAATTAATATTGATAATTATCCTGTATTTGGGATGTATCAACCAGATGAAATTGCTAGCTATACTGTAGGGGGAAAAACCTACTTGGTGACAGCCAACGAGGGTGATAGCCGTGATTATAATGAGTTGGATGAAGAAACAGAAGTAGCAGATGAGGATCTAGACCCAAATGCTTTCCCAGATGCTGACATACTCAAGGAAGATGAAACTATAGGGCGTTTGGAAATTACAAATACTCTGGGTAATACAGATGATGATGATGAATTTGAGGAACTATATGCTTTCGGTGCTCGCTCTTTTTCTATTTGGGATGAAGCAGGAGCTTTGGTTTTTGACAGTGGGGATGATTTTGAACAAATAACTGCTAAATTATTTCCTGAATTCTTCAATTCCAATAATGATGAGAATAATTCCTTTGATAATCGGAGTGATAATAAAGGCCCAGAACCAGAAGGTGTAGCTATTGGTATGGTAGGTAATCGCACCTTAGCCTTTATTGGTTTAGAAAGGATTGGTGGCTTTATGACCTACGATGTGAGTAATCCATTAGCTCCTAAGTTTATTAGCTACACAAATAATCGTGACTTCTCAGTGGAATTTGATGTAGATAATGATGGAGACCTAGATCCAACAGATGAACAATTAGGAGAAGTAGGGGATCTAGGACCGGAGGGGCTAACATTTATTAGTGCAGAAGATAGTCCCAATGGTAAAGCTTTGTTAGTATTAGCTAATGAAGTTAGTGGTACAACTACTATTTATGAAATTAATTCTGTACCTGAACCAGGTACAATCTTTGGTTTATTGGTATTCGGAGCAGCAGGAAAGTTATTGTTGAAGCGTCATAACAAAACTACTGAAGAAAATTCTGCCTTCTGATTCTGATGATGATTAATCAAAATCTTCTGTAGGGACGTTCCATGTAGCGTCCCTACGCTTATACAGCAGATTCCGTACTAATGAGGTACAACTGACGATCTGGAATATTTGTATATTCCCTGTTCCCTGTTCCCTATTCCCTATTCCCTGCTGTATTAAAGATTGTTAAAATTAGCTAGACCTTTATAACCGGAAAATTTTGCTAAATCCTCTAAAGAAACTGTACCTTCGTAAGATTTACCATTAATTTTCCAAGTCGGATATGCAGTAATATTGGCTGCGATACATGAGCTTTGTTGAGGGTTTTTGCCTTTAGGATCGCACTCAATATAATTAAGTTTACTAACAGCTTCTTGACCAAACAACTTCTTTTGGTCTTGACAGTGACCACACCAATAAGCACCATACATTTTTGCTCCCACTTCTGTCAGATGTTCTGCTAAAGCAATTTTTGCCGGTGTCGAAGTAGTTGTAACTGCATAAATATCTTGTTGATCAGCAATAGGACTATGAATGGGAGCATAAACCGCAAATGTTCCTACAAGAGTAACCATTCCAACAATAATAGCGGTAAAGATTAATTGCCCAATATCTTCCCAGTCACGACCGATTAATGCTAAGATAAATAGAGCTACAGAACAAATAGCCGAACCGATGCAATAAATACACAGAGATTTAATCTCAAATGCCATGATGTACATCAAATAGCTACTGAAGATAGTCATGGATACGCCACCCACAAAAATTAATAACCAACTCCAGTTTTCTAGTTTTGAGCGTAACTCCTTCTGAGAATCTGGGTTAATTACCCAAGGACCGATCGCCATTGTTCCCATACCAGCATAAGCTAGAAAGCCAAATAGAGCTAGAGGTAAGCCAAAAATCATAGCATAAGGACTTTCAAGTACCTTATCGCAACCAGCTACAGGACAAGTCACGACTCCTCCCATGAATTTTTCTATTGCGAGATATGCTGTAATTATTGCTCCTACTGTTGAAATACCAGCAATAATAAAACGTGAATTACGATGAATCCAGGGTTTAGAGCGTTTACTACGCATTTATGCCTCCTTGTTTAGTACAGTTTCTTTTCATATTATCTTTTCTTTTGCGGGTTTAATACTCCACCATCAACGGGGGTGCTTAAAATTGTTTGGGGTTATAAGACACTGAGTGGCGTGTCGAAGACTATCCATAAGTATTTTTCCTTCTTCCTTCTGCCTTCTTCAATGACTTCCCGAACAACTGGACAGTCAAATATACAGTTTCATAGTAAATAATTTTATCTGACTTTTCAAAATCTGCTGATGGCCAGAAGAAAGTTCAGACAAACTCTATATAGCTATAAGCATTCAGCTATCAGCTATCAGCTAGAGTCAAAACTTTTAACTATAATATTTTGAAGTTTCTTAGCTGTCCTAATCTTAATGGGTAGTGCTGTAGCAATAGACAGATAGGTTAGGACTTACGCTGATAACGATCTTTAGACAGGAAAATGTTTTTCCTACTGTTCTCTGTTATAGATATTGGAGAAGTGAAATTGATATCAAGTATCTTCAGATTTTACAGTAGATTTGATCAAGGGTGAGGTACACCTCCTTACAGCGCTTTTCGGCTTCTTTTCAAGGAGAGGTAATTGTTACTAGACAGTGCAAAGTTCTGGGAATAACTATTACTAGTCAAGGGTTTCACGGACTCAAGGTTAAAAAATCTCCATTCACAACAGTAGGTGCTGTAAACCTTTCCCAGTAACACTTTCAATCTTGAGAGCAAACTGTTTTTTAGCAGAACTTTGTACTCTCCAGAATTGTTAATAATTAATAATTAATTGTTGAAAAACAGCTTCTAAGGGAGAGGTCTTAAATGTTTGTACTTCATGTACTTGCAATTTGTTGTAGCTACTCCTCTGGTTATGGCGATCGCATTTGAGACATAACCTTTACCTAAAAAGCTTTTACTGATCGCTTTGAAGGTTCTTGTGTTCGGCAAAGATTGAAAAGCCACATATTTAATTATACCTGATAGACTTAATTTTGCAAATTTTTGCTGGCAACACTTTTAATTTTTGCTTTTCCTAGTTTTTCAAATTACTGAATAAAGCTAATATCAAGTATGATTATAATAGTTTTTATTCATTTATTTCTCCAATCACTCACAATTAATATTTATTTACTTTCGAGAAAAATAGCAACTTAAATGTTCGCTAATTTGGCAGATTTGCAGATATAATTATTTTTGGGAATAATCATATTATCATCTTGACAATTTGAGT
>NZ_RCBY01000263.1 GCF_003838195.1 Okeania hirsuta | reverse complement strand
CCTTAATTTATCAGGTTTAATTTTTTTATACCGATGCTACCGGATTTGATATGAAACGAATTTCTATTCGCCGTCTTTTTTGCTCCGGATTACGCTCTACCGTTGCATATTCTCCTGAAGGTAGATAAAGTTGTGCTGCTGAATAAGCTCGGAATTTTAATCCTAGTTGCTTTAAACGAGGGTTGTTTTCAAGTTCTTTTACTACTGCTAGAGCGCGCATTAAACCTAAATCTGCATTTGAACTTGGCGTCAGATTACTAATATTGTCATTACCAATAGCAACTTTTTCTAATTGCTCATCTAAATTACTTACTTGAAAACTATTATTTCGTTGACCATCAGTATGACCGATTACTTGTACGATATAGCCTTCTTTTCCTTGAGCATAATCTTCGATTTGCTTCACTAAATTGTTCTGAATAAAATTAATTAATCCGTCAGATAATTCGGCACTACCAGATGGAAATTTGCGGTTAGATGCTTCTGGAATTTCAATTGGTGGCTGGGATTTTAAGCTAGAAATTTCTTGATTTTTTCTGATAATCGTCTTTTCTTTTTGCTGTAACTCTTGTTCTTTATTTTTCAGTACGTCTTTTTGTTGCTGTATTTTTTCAGATTTATCCTGTATTTCTCGGTCTTTTTCTTTTACTTTATCCTTCAATTTTTCATTCTCTATTCTAACCTCTTGAAGTTCAGTATTTGTTTTGGAAACAGTTGAACTTAACGCTCCCGATTTAAGTAGTGCCAGAAACAGAAATAAGCTCAAAATCATAAAGGCGCTCGACATGACATCTGTAAAAGATTGCCAGACATTGAGAGTTTGATTTAGCCTTGAATATCGTGAGCGGCGGCTCATAATTTTTACTCCTCAATCTTTGCTTAAAAATAGGATTTTTTTTAATAATTCAATACAACTACAACAAGTAATAATTATTGCTGTTTGCTTCCTCGTTCCAAGAAAAGTGCCTAATAATCCAAAGGATATTAATAGGTTAGGTAATGCTTGAGAAAAGTAATCCCATTGGTGGTATCGTAATTTAAATCCTAAAAAATTAAATGTTGCTCGGCTATAAATTCCATCTACTAATGCTGCTGTGTTGACTTCTTCTAAATTTTGACTTGCCGTCTGAAATCTTGCTTCTAAATGCTCAATTATTCTGTGTTTTTTTCTTGGACTTACCCCGTCAATTAGTCTTTTAACTCTACTTTTGAAAAATATTAAATAATTGTAAAGTTGGATACGTAATATGGCAGTAAATATAGTAGGAAGTATTACCAATACTATACTCAAAAGAAGCAATGGGAATGGAATTAGCTGTAATAATTCAACCATACTTAAGACTCCTCTATACTTAAATTCCTAAGTATAAGGTGATTAATACTAGATTGAAGAAGGAGACAGGAGACAGGAGACAGGAGACAGGAGGAAAATTACTTATGGATTCTCACCCCAAGTAATTTTGAACACCGTGTAGACGGTGGGGTATTAAACCCACAAAGAAAATGATAAATTAAATTATAGCCTATCATAACAAATCCGCTTCAGGGTAAGCTCATCTAATTCTGATTAGGTATAATACTTGATAAAATGAAGAGTATATAGAGGTAACTGTATCGATATGAATAACAAATTTTTGCTCGCTATTATCCCCTTATTTTTTGGCCTTAGTTGTACCTATCCAGCAATGGCCTTCAATAATGTTACTAACATCAAAACTGAACAAAAAAGCTTAGAGGAAAATCAAATTATATTAGCCGATCGCCAGGAGAGATATCGTATTCGAGCGCGTCAAAAGGAAGACGAATACCTACAAGACAAAAGACATAGACTCCATGAAAGAATCGATCGCAGGATTAAAAATGAGATGGATAAACGTCATAACCGAAGTCTTCCTAAAGCAGAAAGAGAAAGAATTATTCAAGAAGCTCACGACGATCTAGACCGCAGACTTGACCGCAGATGGAATACTTTAGAAAATTATCGGCGAAGACGTGACAGATACGACCGAGATTATGATTATCGGCGAAGACAGGACAGGTATGACCGAGATTATGATTATCGGAGAAGACGCGACAGATACGACCGGGACTATGATTATCGGCGAAGACGTGACAGATACGACCGGGACAATTATTTTTATAATAGAAATTGCGACTATTATGGCAATTGTGACTATTTTGAAAATCGACGTAGAAACATTAGATTAAAAGTCTATCCCAACCGTTATTAATAGAATAGGGAGTAGGGAGTAGGAAAAAATATAGTTTTTCCTACTCCCTACTCCTGACTCCTATCACTCACAGTCATCTATTAATAAAAAGTCACATCCTCCAGAAGGCTTTCTTTTCGTTGCTGAATCCAAAAACTCTAATGCAAAAGTTTTATAAATATTATCAATTCGATCTGTTTTACTTTTTCCTCTTCTACCATTTTCCACCATTTTCGGGTCTACTGGATTAGTATTCAAAGCAGAATTAATCTGTCTTACATCGCGGTGACTCAGAAAGTGAAATATTTGCATTCCGCAGCTATTACTCCGACTAAACTGAGGATTAACACAATAAACACCACCCCTAGCACGTCCTCGCCCATGAATTCCTATTACCTGTCCGTCTGAATTAAATACAGGACCACCGCTCATTCCAGAGGCTGTCCAACTACTATAAAGAACACTGTATCCACCATTTGCGGAAGGAGAGTTGGCAACAAAATTAATAGTACCTTCCTCAAACCGACGCACCCGCTCTGTAATTCTTAAATCTTCTGGGTTTGGCCAGCCATTGACAAAAATAGAGGAACCTTCCTTTAAATTCTCTGAACTGGCAATGGAAGCAATGGGATAATTTTTATTACTGCGAAACTTGATTAAAACTAAGTCAAGTCCATCAATAAATTCTCCCATACCCTGTGGTTTTCCCAGGGGAATAATATTTGATTGAGTTTTATAATCATCAATTATATGAACTTCTCCATCTGGAGTTGCTAAGGCAAAAGTTCCCCCTCTGGAGTCCGCAACAACGTGGAGTGCAGAGAGAGCATAATAGGTTTTTCCCTGACGAGCAATAATTACGCCACTACCATTTTGCCAACCCTCAACAACATTGTAGTTTCCCTGGTCAATGGCTTTGATTTGTTCCTTTGTTAAACCAGGTCCTAAAATTATAGATACTTGCCAGGCGATCGCATTGACTTCTTGTTTAGTTAAAGCTAATGCAGTTGGAATAGTAATTCTGAGAGCTGTTAAGAAACAGATAACACCTATAGATAATTGCTTGAATAAGATCATCGTTTGTTTCCTTGTTGTCACTCTTGAATTGGGTTTGATTTTGGTTGAGAAGTAGAAGGTTGAATTACTGGGTTTAATTTTGGCTGAGGTGTAGAAGGTTGAATTGTTGAGTTCCATTCTTGCTGATAGGTAGAGCGTTGAATTTCAGGGTTCAATTTTTGCGGAAAAATAGAACGTCGAATTGTTGTAACTGGAATTGCCCAACTTAAAGTTTCCATTTGCTGGAATAGTTCAAATGATGGTTTTGTACCATCAATGAATACAAAGGCTTGAATACCACCTAAAGGATACTTACCCCAACCATTGATTCCAACTAGACGACCATATTGATTGAGAACTGGACCTCCGCTCATACCACTTTCAACTGTATTAGTATAGCCGAGTTGATACCCACGTTCTAGGGACTTGGATAAGGTCATTCCTACTTTTCCTTCAGTAAAGCGATAAGCTTTGAAACCCCAATCACGGGTACTAGAAATTTTATCTGAATTTAATCCATGCCAATTAGGAAATCCACAAGCGTAAACTATATCCCCAACAGATAAGGTTGCTGAATTTTCCATCTCGACTGTTTGGTAAACATTGCTGCTAGTAAACTCAACTAGGGCTAAATCTAGACTTTTATATTCAGTTGGTTGTAGCCATTTGGCGACATGGAGTACACCATCTGCTGTAAGTATAGTGTATTGTCTATGCCAACTACCAATCATTACATGATGGTTAGTCAAGACAATATATCGGTTTTCTTGACGATTTACAATTACTCCTGAACCTGCATTGGAGTCAGTTAAAACTCTGACAGTAATCTCTCGAGCAGTTTCTGATACCTGTTGACTGACAGGTTCTGGTATCTGTTGACTGACAGGGAAAATTGTTTGGTCAGCTTGCACCAATTTTGTCTGCTTTTTTAGATGATTAATGTTTAAAACATTGTTTTCTATTTGCTCAGAGGTAAAGGTCAAGTTACATCCGTAACCCAACTTTCAGACGTACAACCTACTGATTGGGCATTTCAAGCTTTACAATCTTTAGTAGAACGCTATGGTTGTATTGCTGGATATCCTGATGGCACTTACCGGGGCGATCGCGCCATGACTCGCTATGAATTTGCTGCTGGTTTAAACTCTTGTTTAGACCGAATTACAGAATTAATTGCTTCCTCTACTGCTGAGTTAGTTACTAGGGAAGACTTAGCAACAATACAAAGACTCCAAGAAGAATTTGCTGTAGAAATGGCGACTTTGCGGGGTCGAGTTGATGTCCTAGAAGCAAGAGTAGTAGAACTAGAAGCAAATCAATTTTCTACCACAAGCATCATGGGTGGAGAAGTAATTTTTGGATTGGCAGCAGCAGGAGGAGGAGACCCACCAGGAGACGGAGATGACCGCCAGGCCATTTTTGCTTATTTAGCTAGATTGGGAATAGTTTCCTCATTCACAGGGAAAGACCGTTTGGCAATTGGACTGGTATCTGGTAATTTCGAGAATCGTGCTTTTGCTGGTACCATAGAAAATCCTGGATTAGAAACTGATATGGCACTGTTTTCTTTCCAGACAGACACAGACGATGTATTTAAATTAGATTTGTTAGAGTATCGGACTGCAGCTTTTAACGATCGCGTGGTACTGACATTTCGGCCCCAAGGGTTTAGCTTGAGTAGTGTTCTGACAGCTAACTCTCCTTTTTTTGATACAGGTAGAGGAGCTATTTCTCGTTTTGGAGAAGCTAACCCTCTATTTAAAATTGGTAGTTTAGACGCAGGTGTTGGTTTTGACTGGTTAGCTCTAGATAGACTGCGGGTACAATTTGCTTATGGTACAAGAAACAGTAGTTGTCCTAGTAAAAGTCAAGGTTGTGATATACGAAATCAAGGGGGAGGGTTTACAGCATCAGACCATAGTGCTGCAGGAGTTCAATTTTTAATCAAACCTACAAGTAATATTCTCACAGGTATTGCTTATATTAATGCCTATTCTGTAGATGGCAGATTAGATACTTTAACAGGTAGCTTTAATGCGGATGCTTCCGGTTTTATTGATGAACCAACTCAAACAAATGCAATTAGTGCTACATTCCAGTGGCGGATTAATCGTAAAATTACCCTAGCAGCATGGGGTGGATACGCATTTACTGATTCTGAGGTGAGTGATGCTTATGCAAATACTTACACTTATACAGTGGCGGTAGGACTTTCCGATCCTTTTAATCGTGAAGGGGACCTATTAGGACTGATTTTTGGTCAACCTTTAAAATTATCTGATGGTAAAGGTTTACGAGATGGTGATGATGAAGATACTTCTTTACATTTTGAAGCTTTTTATCGGTTTAAAGTGAGTGATAATATTGCTATTACTCCTGGTTTTTTTCTAGTAACTAATCCGGAACATAATGATGATAATGATACTATATTTTTGGGTGTCCTAAGAAGTACATTCAGATTCTAAAGGAGAAAGATTAATTATGAATTTGTCAGTTAAAACGAAGCTTTGGTTATTGTTATCAACTTTATGCTTGAGTAGTGTAATAGTTTGTGGAAATGCTAATAAAGCTTTAGCTCATCCATTAGAAGTAGGACCAGGGGAAGCGATCGCGCAAACAAATACCTCAGAACCTCCTCGTCGTAATAAACCTACTTTTTTTGAAGAGGAACAAGACCCAGAGTCTAGAGGTGATGGGTTTAGCAACACCTTCCTCAGAGATGCTCTAGGAGGTGTAGCTAATCCTTTATCTGGTAATGGTAGTTCTAGCACAACTGTTGATTCTCTACAAAAAGTTGAGTTTAATGCAGGAGGTTCCCGACGTCCTACTGACAATAATGGTTTAAGAACAACACCATCAACACCGTCAACACCATCAATACCGTCAACACCATCATTTGATCGGACTAATGTAATTATTCCTTGAAATAGAAGGAAAGAAATCAGCAGCAGGACTTACGCAACAGCATTAATTAATAGTGTTTTCATATTGAACAATGACCAAGTTATACTTTGATGTAGCGGCACTGCGTAAGTTCTGAACAGTTTAGGTTTGCCCTATCAAACTCCAAATTTTTACTAGCCAAGAAACGAGATTAAATATGCCAACTATACAACAAGTCAGCGACACTCCAGATATTCAGGTAATAAGAAGCGAATCTCCTGGTGAAACTCTTGATGGTGGATCGGGTATTGATATTTATAAAGGTATTTCAGGAGGACAAGATGTTTTTGTTTTGGGTGGGGACGGAACACTACCCCTACTGCAAAGTATACTGCCAGACGTTCCTTTAACAGGTGTTATTGCTGATTCGAGGGCTCCTGGTTCAATTATTATTGACTTCAACGTTGGTGAGGATATTATCCAATTTACTGATGGATTAACCACTGCACAGCGCGTTTTTGTTGATTTTGAGTTGCCGACCGAACCATTTTATAATTTGTTTGTACCTGAAGGTACACCACTACAAGAAGCAATAAATACTGCAGAAACAAGCTTAGGTACAAGTGCCGAAGACCTAGATCCAAATAGTAATAATGTTCTTGAAGGTGCTGCAATTATTAATCCTTTTGATAGTACAATTACAGGTGTTGTTCTTAACATAACTCCCAACGAATTACGGGCTGTGCTTGAACGTGGTGATAATATACCAGGAGAAGATTCTATTGAGCCAATAGTCACTATTAATACTTTCACTCCCAATATCACAGAAGGACAAACAGGTCAATTTTTTGTTAATATTAATAGTCTTCAAAATAACGACATTGTGGTTAATTATGCTGTTGACGGTACAGCTACCAATGGTTTGGACTATACAACCATACCATTGAGTGTGCTTATTCCTGCTGGAAGCACCAGTGTACCTATTGATATTAATGCCATAATAGAAGATGATGTAATTGTTGAACCTGTAGAAACAGTTAATCTAACTCTTCAAGATAGTGATACTTACAATTTAGGTGAGATTAATACTGCTACTATTAATATTAATGATATTGAGACACTTCCTTTGCCATTGCCAGTAGTCGCTGTCAATACTATTAACCCCAATATCACAGAGGGAGGAGTACCTGGTCAATTTATTTTCAGCATTAATAGTCCTCAAAATAACAATATTGCTATTAATTATACTATTGGCGGTACAGCCACCAATGGTATAGATTATCAAGCAATAACATTACCATTTGTGACTATTCCTGCGGGAACTAACAGTGCAGTTATTAATATTAATTCCATAGCAGATGGAATTCCTGAACCTGTAGAAACAGTTAACCTAAATCTTCAACCTAGTGGGAATAATAGCTACATAGTTGGTGGGGTAAATGCTGCTACTATTAATATTAACGATACACTTGCTGTTAGAGAAATTGACTTTGATAGTGCTGGTGATCTACGGGAGTACCCTATCGATCCTTTAACAGGAGTAACATTTAATAATGCCTTGGGAATAGTTAGTTTCGCCCAGACAGGTAGTGGTAATTTTACTGACTCTGTAGTAGATGTAAATCCTGCTAGTCAAGGTAGAGCTATTACTTACTCTCAGGGAAATTCAATTATTATGAATGTGCCTGATGGTTTCTCAGAATTATCATTCCGTTATGCTTCTCCTTTCGTTAATCATCAAGTAGTTGTCTATGATGGTCCGAATGCTACTGGAAATGTCTTAGCTAATGAAATTCTAGATCGAACTTCTGATTCCTTAGCAACTCCTGGCGCTTATGTTTTAACTCCTGAAGAGCAACAAATTAATTTTAACGGATTTGCTCAATCTGTCAGTTTTGGCAGCGAACCTAATAAATTAATTATTGATGATATTAGGTTATTTGGTTAATAGACATTATTGATAGTGTACTAAATTTTAAAGATAAGAGTCCATATTGTAGGGGCGCAATTCGGAGTTTGGCGTTAGCCAATGGCATTTGCCCTTAACCATTGTATAACGACAATAGAACTATATTATATCATGTTCGGTAGAACAGTAGCCAACGGATTTGATATAACCAGGACTTACGCAGAAACTCTACATATAGTAGGGGCAAATGGCATTCGCCTTCTACAGGTAGCGTATTGTCTAACAATTTGCGTAAGTCCTGATAACTTTTAACTTCTAATACCAATTTAAAAAAAGAATGCTACAAAAAGGTAGATATCGATCGGGTACGCTTAAAAATAGCTAGTTCAGTTCATTTGAGATAGTTATCTCTATTTTTTTTCCCTTTTTTTCAAAATTTATCCCTTTTTCCTTCTTCCTTCTTCCTTCTTTCTTACTTCTACCATTTGTAACAAACATTTATTAAATTGGTATAACTTTTAACTTTTGAATGCATGACTTTTGACTTTTGACCTTATGACTAATTTCCAGCTCGCCCTTCAGCTTCACCAAACAATATAAAATGTTCAAACCCACTGTTAAAAATACCATTTTCTACTGCTAAGGCTACACCAGGATTAGATGCTAGATAAAATCGTTCATCAAATGCAGTAGTTCTTTCATCGCGTCCTTCAAAAAAACCAACATTAATAAAATGATCGAACCCACTATTAAATACATTATTATCTACTGCTTCTGCTACTCCTGGATTTTCAATTAAATAAGTAGTTTCATCAAATAAAAGACTGGGGTTACGTCCTTGAAATTGACCTTGATTAATAAAATGATCTAAGCCATTTGTAAACAAACCATTTTGCACAAATCTGGCTACATCAACGTTATTTTCTAAATAAAATTCTTCATCAAAATATATCTCTATGGGATTAATTTGTTGTACTGTCAAATACTGAATAAAATTCTGGAAAAATTCAGGTGGCGTAACATCTGAAATAATCTTAGCCACAAAAGCATTAGATTCTAAACCAAAATTATTCAAAGCATCAATAACTGGAAAATCTATAGAATCAGAAAAACCAACTACATAAGTATTTTGAGCAGGGTCTATAACAATACCATTTCCAGATTCATTTCCCACACCACCAATAGTTGCAGAAAAATCTAAAAACAATCCACTATTAGAAACTTTACTCACAAAAGCATCATCCGGTAATCCTAAACCAACCCCTTCTTGAAACTCATTAATAATAGGAAAATTCACAGAAGCAGTAGATAATAATGTATTTAATAGTGGGTTCGATCATTTTATTAATGT
>NZ_RCBY01000262.1 GCF_003838195.1 Okeania hirsuta | reverse complement strand
TAATAGTTTTGTGAGGAGATAGTGACATTTTCTTGGTTAACTGTCCAGTGAGGTGTTGTGTACGCTGTCTAGTGCAGTGTCTAGTGAGTAGTAGACACCCTCAAAAATCCTCTTGGGAATGAGATTTTCAAGAGTTATTGTTAATTTTCTCAATTAACAATCAAAAAAAAACGTTCTCCCAACCACTATAGCTGTTTTAATATAGGCTAAAAACAGCCTCTTCTATGAGTCGAAATTACTATCTCCAACGCTAACCTGGGTTCAATGAGACAATATCGTTATCATTCAAATTCATAGTCAACAACAGGTGTATAGTGAACTGTCTACCAGCTACTAGACACCCTAAATGGGGATGATAAAGAAGCTTGGCTACAGTTTTACAAGGAGTGAAGGAATGGTTGTGGGTGTTTACCAATCAAGATTTTTGTTTATTCCGGGCTTCCGATACCAGAGGACGTGCCGAACTGGAATCTCAGTTGGGGCATAAATATGCTGGTGTTCTCAGTAGTGATGATCTGAGTGTTTATAATGGCTATCCAGTGCAAGCCCAACAGAAGTGTTTAGCTCATCTACGATGTCATTTTCAACGATTAATTCAACTACCAGGTAAGTTGAATCAAGAGATAGGAAAAACTTTTAAAGAGTTAATTGATGAAGGATTTGAACATTATAGTATCTGGCAAAAGAACCAAGAACGGGCTATTTATGATGAGTGGGCGATTGGATTTAAAAACAAAGTAGAATTAGCTCTCAAACAATGGAGTCATAAAGCAGGCTATGAAGCAGGGAAACTGTTACGAACTTTGAAATTGAAAGCAGACCAATGGTGGTATTTTCTACTTCACCCAGAGATTCCTCCTGATAATAATCTAGCAGAACGTTCATGACGGTTGGCAATCACCAAACGAAAAGTTAGTGGTGGTTCCAGAAGTATGGAAAGATTTCAACACACAGCTAATTTATTAACTGTGGTACAAACCTGTCGTCGCCAGGGGCGTTCTGTGATTGAATTCTTTGAACAGTCTCTAGTGGACAGCGTTGTAGGCGATCCCTCATCAACTCTTTCTCTTATTCCTATTTTGCATACCTGAATCCTTACCTTTGACTTGACCTAAAACTAGGCGATTTGCTGTAGCCCAGGCACTGACCATGTGAATAGGTTTTTGAGATTTTTTTTTGTCATAAGAACCTCTGAGAGTTTTTCCATCAATTGCTATGATTTCGCCATCAGTTATTTGACTTACTGACTGAATCCATGACAAAAAACATTGCTGTAATTTTTCTGGGTCTAGCCGTGCAAAAACTCTGGCAAATGTATCATGAGATGGAATGCCATTAGGCAGTTCTAAAAAACTTTTTAGCCATTCATATTTAGACTCACCATAAGCTTCTATATCCACCCATGTATCCGCACTACAAATCACAGCACAAATCGTAATTATAATAATATCAATTAATTGATGACGTTTAGTTCTATCTACCCTCGGGTCTTCTAGTTCACTAAAATACTCATAAATACTCTTTTTTTCCTGGAGTTTCATTGTTAAATATTACTATTATTACTACAATAATTATCCTTCATAAATATCTAACATTCCACACTTAATTAGGAATTTTTAAGTATTAATTATTGAATTGATTTGAGACTTTTTACTCTTGAAAATTTTGGTATTTTTGACAGTGATTTGAGAAGCGATAGACTGCCAGTCCGCAACGCGATCGCATATTCTCCATTTGAAATTTTATTTTTGGTCATTTGTCAAAAAAATTAGATGCGTTTTCCCTGGCTAGTCTGCCCTGCTTATGATTATTTATTCAACAAAAAAAATAGTATTTCGCTACTGAGATATATAAATACTATAGAAGTGATGTAGCTACTGCTAGACTCCGCCAAAACTCAAGCAAGAGATTTAGAAAAAAATTGTGATAATCTTTGACTTAGCTAGGGAGTAGCTCGATTGACCTATATTATACCAGTTGAAGGAAAGGTTAAAAAAGATCAAAAGCTTAAAACTCAGACAACGCAATATTTTTCTTCTCCCTTCTTCCTTCTTCCTTCTTCCTTCTGCACATGACCAAAAACATCAATCAAAAACTAATAATTTTTCTAGCATTTCTACTATTATCATTCTTCCTCAGATTTTGGACTTTATTTGTATCTGTATTAGACAAAGACGAAAGCATCTATATATTAGGAGCAGATAGTCTATTAAACGGCAACCTCCCTTATATAGAAATTTGGGATAACAAACCTCCAGGTATTTTTATCTTATTTTCCCTAACAATGCTAATTTTAGGAAAATCTATAGTATCCATCAGAATCTTATCTATTATCGCCACAACTTTTACCAGTTATTTTTTATATAGCATTGGTGCAGTAATTGACAAAAAACAAGGAGATAAAATTGGATTATTAGCAGGTGCTTTATACGCTATTTTTTCCCTACATAATGATGGTGTTGCTGCCAATGCAGAAATTTTGTTTGCTCCTTTAGTGACTGGAGCATTTTTATTATTATTTCAGAATACGAAACCATCAAATATCAAAGTATTTTTGAGCGGCCTAATTTTAGGGATAGGAATGCAAATCAAATACTTGGTAGTTATGGATGTTTTGGGATTAATTTTATTGGGAAGTTTATTTCGGAAGGAAGAAGGAAGAAGGAAGAAGGAAGAAGAAGAAAGTAGGAAGGAGAAAAGAAAACCTGGAAATAATTTTCAGACTATAGACATATTCAAAAATCTTTCCTTTTCCCTATTTAAGTTTTATATTATTTTAGGTGCAGGCTTAATTTTACCTGCCATTATCATCGCAGTTATTTATCAATTTTCAGGATATTTTGATGAATATATTTATGCGACTCTCACTGCTAATAGTAAATATGTAGTAATGCTCAATTTTTCCTGGTCAGACCTTTTCAGTAGACTCAGAAAACAGGTATTAGGAAATATTTTATTGTGGCTATGTTTATTTTGGAGTCCGGTTTATTTGTTTGTCTTTGCTAGAGGTAAATTAAAGCAAGAACGAAATTTAATCTATTTATTTTTGTGGTTTAGCTGTGCTTTTTTAGCAGTTTTATTATCAAAGCGATTTTATAATCATTACTTTTTACAATTATTACCTACTTTATGTCTAATTAGTAGCTATGTTATTATCAAATCTGTTCATTTACCTCAGCAAAAATATCAAATTCGGAATTTATATGAAGAAGCAAAAAAACCGAAAAAAACTGTTACAATCAATTCCCGAAAATTTTCTATTGACTTCCCTTCTGCCTTGCCAAATATACTTATATTCCTAATTTTAATATATCCTTTTACCCAAGCAGGTTATAACAAATCAAGTAAAAATCTAGAATTTATCTATCATCGATATATAAAAAAAATAGATACATGGGATGACAGAGAAGCTTTGATGGCTAAATATCTACAACAGAGAATTAGATCGACAGATTATATATATATCGTCAATTATGAACCAATAATTTATTACCTAGTTCCCACAAAAATTCCCACAAAATATGCTTTTCCTAGTCATTTAACAGCCATGTCTCAGATTTTACCTACGGATGCTCTCCAAGAATTAGATAAAATTATGGCGAAAAATCCCAGTTATATTTTACTAGCAGAAAAAGATAATATTAGTCCAGAATATAGAAATTATCTCAATCAATATTTAGAAAAAAAATACTTTCTAGAAACCACAATTCAAAACGTCAGATTATATCGAAGGGTGGATCTCAATTTTGAATAAAGCCAAAAATTATTGCTTTTAGGGAACAGGGAACAGGGAACAGGGAATAGGGAATAATTAATAATTAATAATTAATAATTAATAATTAATAGATATCTCCGAAAAATAAATCAACCTTTTAATTAGGGTTTGCTGATTAGATGTAAAAGCACTGATATATAAACGTTTTAGCATTTTTTAGTTAAAAAAAGTCCAAGCTTTTAGGTCATATAGCGCTGTGCGCAGGCAACAGGCAATAGGTAACAGCTCCGGAAGGGGGAATAAAAAGCTGATAAGATAAAACTTTTAGCTATTGGACACCTCCTGTAATTTGTAAATATGCCAGCGCACATTGCTATAATGGTTCAAAAAATTAGAATTTTAGGCTCATAGTTGCGCAGAATAATCAAGGGATTATTCTTCCTCCTACCTCCTCTATAATTCCCATTTACCCTGTCTCCTGTCTCCTGTCTCCTGTCTCCGACCCTTACCCATAAGACTTTTTCAGCAAACCCTAATTAGATTGGTCAAGGAAAGAAAAATTTGCTAAAAAATCTTTTTTTAGCAAATTTTTCGTGAAAATATCTTACCTGTTGCCTGTTGCCTACTCCTGCAAAAAATCTATATCTTTTTCACCAGATGTCTAATGATTTCTGTATGATAATTAATTTTATTTTTGATTATTGGAGATATCTATTGAACAAAAAAAGAATTCAGAAATTAAGAAATATAATGTAAACTAAAAAAAGGAAAATAATAAGAAAAATTAAAATTTCTAGTCAAAATAGCAGTAATCGTGGTAGATAAACAAAAATCCCGAACTGACTATTGCGGTAAAAAAATCATTGGTGTTGGTGAAAAGAGGTATGATATCCTGTCCGGATAAGAGCGCGAATAAACAACTTTCTCCTTCTACTACTCTTTCTTCTTCTTTCTTTCTTCCTGACTCCTGACTCCTGACTACTAAATAATTAAGATTAATATCATACACTAATTCACCAACGCCAAATCATTTTTTATGACTAAAGACACTGAAAAATACATCCTAGCTCTCGACCTCGGTACAACAGGCAACCGAGCAATATTATTCAACTATCAAGGCGCTAGTATTGGTCAAGCTTACAAAGAACTTACTCAATATTACCCTCATCCCGGTTGGTTAGAACACGACCCAGAAGAAATATGGGAAGACACTTATGCCATGATGGAGCAAGTGTTCCGAAATACTAATATTTTCCCCTCAAATGTAGAAGCTATCGGTTTAACAGTACAACGGGAAACCTGTCTCCTCTGGGATAAAACCACAGGTAAACCACTGCACAAAGCAATAGTTTGGCAAGACCGTCGTACCGCACCCATGATTCGAGAATTAGTAGCAAAAGGCAAAGCAGAAAAAATTCAAAACTGTACCGGATTAGTTTTAGATGCTTACTTCTCAGCAACAAAATTATCCTGGATACTAGAGTGGGTAAAGCAAGAACAACCAAACATTAACCTCAGTAACGTGTTGGCAGGTACTATCGATACTTGGATTTTGTGGAAACTAACTGGTGGGCAAATTCACGCCACCGACCATAGTAACGCCAGTCGCACAATGTTAATGAACATTGAATCCCTAAATTGGGATAGAGAATTATTAGACTTGTTTCAAATTCCTAGAGAAATAATGCCGGAAATCAAACCAAGTTTTAGCATATTCGGCAAAACAAAAGCAGATTTATTAGGAATATCAATTCCTATAGCTACAATTTTAGGAGACCAACAAGCCGCCTTATTTGCCCATGGTTGCGATCGCCCCGGAATGTTAAAATGCACTTATGGTACAGGTAGTTTTTTGATTGCTAATACTGGAGATAGTCTTACTAAATCTCAAAATCAACTATTATCAACTATTGGATGGACTCAAAAAATCAATGGTAATTTGAAAACATCTTACGCTCTAGAGGGGGCAATGTTTACCACAGGAGCTTGTATTCAGTGGTTACGGGATGGGTTGAAAATCATAGACTTCGCAGCAGAAACTGAACATCTGGCAATGCAAGTGGAAGATACTAACGGTGTTTATTTTGTACCTGCTTTAAGTGGTCTCGGTGCTCCTCATTGGGATATGAATGCTCGCGGTGCTTTTCTGGGAATTACTGGAGGTGTGAAGCGGGAAAACATGGTGAGAGCAGTTTTGGAATCAATTGCTTTTCAAGTTAAAGAAGTTGTGGATGCTCTGAATCAAGATAGCGGAACTCTAATGACTAATCTAAAAGTTGATGGTGGAGGTTCGCAAAATAATTTTTTAATGCAATTTCAGGCAGATTTGTTGGGTATTCCTGTTGAACGACCTGCGTTTATTGATGCTACTGCTCAAGGAGCTGCTTTTGCTGCTGGTTTGACAGTAGGTCTATGGGATGACTATCACAAATTGGTGAATAATAGTACAGTTGGGCAGGTGTTTGAACCCGGTGAAAATGCTGCAAAAGTGCAAAAAAGTTTTATGGTTTGGCAAAAAGCTGTTAGTAGAGCCAAAAATTGGATTGAATAATTTTGGGAAGTCCTGCAACGGTAATGGTATTGATTGAACTTGAGGCAAATTACCTAATGATGTTAGCTGTTATTACCTCAGCTCCAATTAAAAGAAAGCGGTCGATCTTCGGAGCTTCCCGTAGGGTGCGATGGCGTTAGCGTTAGCGTTTGCGCAGCATGACCATAGGAAAGCTCCTCTATAAGAGGCAGCTCCTCTGTCACTCTTCGGGTCTCCTCGCCAGATCCAATCGACCAAGAGAGAGGATGTATTTCGGTTTCTTTCCTACTCAAAGTTTTTTTCACTCCCCATCTCCCCATCTCCCCTAACTGAATTACCCCCCGTATGACAAAGACACAAGCAGTAAAAATAGCAAAATTTCTCGCCATATCTAAATTAACCAACATAGGGTGAAGAAAAGATAAAATCTAAATAGGTCTTTAATATAGTTATGATAATTCCTCAAGCAGTTACAATTATGTATAAATCATCCCAATATAATTGTATGGATATACAGGAAAATAGTAGCATGGATCTTGGAATTTCCATCATCCCAATTGCAGACAATATAATAGTGGGAGTAGGGGGTAGCTCCTCTACAACTGTTGCTCCTAGACAGTTTAGTCAAGTTGTTAACAAACCATATCCCAACTACAAGGTTATTGTTTTAAATGATGATGTCAATACATTTAAGCACGTCGCTGAATGTTTGCAAAAATATATTCCAGGTATGACAAGTGATCTTGCTTGGGAGCTAACTCACCAGGTTCACAATGAAGGTCAAGCCATAGTTTGGGTTGGCCCTCTATGGGAGCTAACTCACCAGGTTCACAATGAAGGTCAAGCCATAGTTTGGGTTGGCCCTCTAGAACAGGCAGAATTGTATCATCAGCAGTTGAGTCGGGCCGGGTTAACAATGGCACCCTTGGAAAAAGCATAAATAATTTCAGTAGGGTAATCAACAGTATTAAAATAATTAAACAAAGTTAGATATAACTAGATATTTATTGTAATATACTAGGTTTATGTCTAACTTATTATGGGAAACTGAAGGACGGATCAAGTCAATCCGTACCGAAGGTGGTCATCGACGATTTACTGTATCTAACTTAATCGGTAACAAACAAGATAATTCGGTTGTGCATCAGCAAAGTGTGGGATAGGTAATTAAGTCACCCCAGTTCCAGGGAGCGATAATGCTGACGCAACCCTCCGCCAACGCTAAACCAGCCCTTTGTGCTGCTGTATTCTCAAATGCGAGTATGAAGCCAAATCCAATTGAAATAGGGGATGTAGCTACCGCACTTGCTCCGCTAACACTAATTTCACTATTATTAATGTCTGCTCCCAAACCTTAGCAAATTTATTCTGTCGGCAATGTCATCGGCCATTCTGTTGTCTGACAATTCTATTCCTTCGCTCCAATTGCTGTATCTGGTCTTTTCCGATCATATGCTTAATTTCAGGGGGTACTTGAGCGTTCATATCCTCCCCAATCATCGGTATGCCATTGTTTACAGTTAGTTTTACCTTCTGTGTTAACTATCAGTTCTTCAATAAATTGGTCAGTATGTTTACCAACTCTCCCTGTGAGAATCAGGCGTTGGTAATTGATGGGATGATTTATATTTCGGGGTAGCGCTCTGTAACCTACCCCGGTTAATCATTGGGGGATTGCCCCTACAAATTTCATCCTGTAATTTACCAACGCCGAGAATCAATTCACTTGAGGATGCTTGAGTCATCCCAATCCAACAATCACCTGCCCTCAGTTCATTCGACTGGCAGTGATGCCTGTTTTTTTGGACATTCATACCAAAATTTATCTCCACTGATTTGTGAGGTTTCAATATGCGCCTACATGAGCATCATGAATCATTTGTCCTTGTCTTGAGTACCTTTTAAATTTTTATCAACTGGGTAGGATGGTTAAAAGTGAGCCTATCCTACCCAAGATAACAGATAGTTTTTCTACAAGACTAAATTAAGCTCTAACAGCGTATATTGCTCCAATATTAATACTACGAGGTAGACGAGAAAAAATTGCAAAGCCTTCTTGACGCAAATATTCAGCTAATTGCTCTGGCCCTTTACTATGCTATTCCATCATAATTATTTTAATCTGATTTAATTGCCCTTTTACTACCAAAGAATCAAAGATTTCATACTCAGATCCTTCACAGTCAATCTTGGCAACAATATCCATATCTGGGTGCTGAGAAATTATTGAATTTAACTCTTCGCTAATAGGTTTTAAAGTCAGCTCTTCTTTCGGGAGAGATTTATTTTGCTTATTGTTTGTTCGGTCTTCTGAAACTCCAATACTTGCTCTTAATTCATAATCAAATTCGACTGTTACTTTTTTTCTGCATCAGCAATTCCATAACTAAATGGCTTAATTTTGAGAGAAATATCTGGGTTTAAATCAAAATTATGTAGTGCTTGTTTATCGGTAACGTTGAATGTTTCGTAACTCCAGATTGACTTCACATTTTCCTGACTAGCAAAATATAGACTAGCTAACCCTACATTCATGCCAATATCTAGCATAACTACGGGGCGGTCATAAATAAAAGTATAAATTCCTAACCAAAAAATTTCCCAAATAATAGAAAGTTCTTCTGCTGTTTGAACATTTACTTTTATGCCTTCTATTTCTACAATCAATTCATCATTTTTCTCTATAGTAAACTTGGCATTTAACTTTTTCTTGATAAATTTTGCTTGATTCAATGCTTTTTTATGGAGTAGAAAATCATGTTTTTCCTTTTCAACATATATATCCAGTGGCTTGAGAAATAATTTATCTGAGCCGCGCTATACTTCTACATCATTAAAACTCATATTTAACTTAGGAATTTTATCTACCCAATACCAATTAGGTATCTTCTGGTAATTCCTCACATTTCTCAAAAAATTCTTAGTCTTTAACAATGGTTCTTTTAACATTATTCGTATTCCTCTTAAGTAAACAAACTGAATAATTTATTTGAAGGAAAGATCACATTGTTGTTACTACTTTCTCTCCGTACCTAGCCATTGATATAACACCTAGATGAAGAAAAAAATGAGTATAATTAGGGTTTGCGCTCATAAGTCTTATTGGTGAGGGTAGGAGACAGGAGACAACCCACCCCCAACCCCTCCGGTGGAGGGGAAGACAGGAGACAGGATAAATGGGTACTTAGAGGAGGTAGGAGCGGGCGTTTTGTAAGAATGATTTTTCTGCCCAACTATGCGCCTAAAATAC
>NZ_RCBY01000261.1 GCF_003838195.1 Okeania hirsuta | reverse complement strand
CAGTAAATCAAACAGAAAATCATCAAAATTCAACCCATCAGAGAATCACAAAACACCCGGAACAAAATCAGCAGAACATTAATGATTTTTCGGAAGATTTAACAGGAGAATCAATTAACTCTCAAGAAGATATAGATTTTCAAGAAACGGCAGTAAATCAAACAGAAAATCATCAAAATTCAACCCATCAGAGAATCACAAAACACCCGGAACAAAATCAGCAGAACATTAATGATTTTTCGGAAGATTTAACAGGAGAATCAATTAACTCTCAAGAAGATATAGATTTTCAAGAAACGGCAGTAAATCAAACAGAAAATCATCAAAATTCAACCCATCAGAGAATCACAAAACAGCCAGAAGAAGACCAGGATAATATTATTAATGTTGAGGGTAAATATACTAATAATCAAGCAGAAGAACCAGGTATAGAAAAACCATTACTTGCCCCACAAAAATCACCAGAATTATCAGACTATCGACAACAATATGATGCAGAATTAGAAGCTTTTGAAGACTTACAAAATATTTTATTTGGCTCTCAATTAGCTAGGTTAATTCGGAAACTAAATACTAGCCAGGGAGTAAAAAAATTTAATTATAATCAAGATGAATTCAATAATGTACTAACTCCTTTATTCTCACAAAACTTACAATTAGGTCAAACAGAAGCAGAAGTCATAGAGACAATTGCCCCAGTTATTGATCGAGCTATACAAAAAAGATTTAGACAAGACCGACAGGCAATAACTTCATCATTAGCACCATTATTAGCACCTTCAATAGAAACACAAATCAAACGAGAACCTCAAGCAATGGCAGATGCAATAGCACCAATCATAGACATCATTATTACTAAAAAAACAGAGCAAGACCAACAGGCAATAACTTCATCATTAGCACCATTATTAGCACCTTCAATAGAAACACAAATCAAACGAGAACCTCAAGCAATGGCAGATGCAATAGCACCAATCATAGACATCATTATTACTAAAAAAACAGAGCAAGACCAACAGTCAGTTAGTGAAGTATTAGCACCATTATTGCCAGTAGCAATTTCTTCTGCCATACAGAATTATCCCCAAGAAATTGCCAAAGCATTAGCACCAGAAATGGGAGCAGCAATTAGAGAACAAATTAGAATAGATCCGCGACAAATTTCTCAAGCATTAGCACCAGAAATGGGTAGAGCAATTAAAGATCAAATTACTTTAGAGCCAAATTCTATAGTAGATGCTTTATATCCTGTCATGGGCAGCACCATTTCTAAATATATGACACAAGAAATTCGAGAAATTAACGATAAGATTTCAGAAACGTTTAGCTTCAAAGGAATAAGACGCAAAATTCAAGCAATTTTCCAAGGAGTTTCAGAAGCAGAATTAATCATATCAGAAGTAATGATTTTTACTGTCCAAGCTGTGTTTCTCATCCACAAAGAATCTGGCTTAGTAATTTCTGAAGTTCAACATTCTCGACAAGATAGATTGGAATCAGAAATGCTAGCAGGAATGTTAACAGCTATTCGGAGTTTTGTGAATGATTGTATTGCTCAGTCTGGAGATTTTTCTGAACTAAATGAAATTGAATATGGGGATTCAAAAATTATCTTAGAAGTTGCGGGATATTGTTATTTGGCTGTAGTAATAAGAGGGCAAACAAACAAATCGTTTATCAAAGAATTACGAAAAATACTGAGCAAAATTGTTATTGATTATGGTAAATATATTAAAATTTTTGCAGGAGACCCTGATACTATTCCTGCCTCAATTCAGTTGTTATTAAAATCATTAATGGATATAGAAAATGTACAAGAAAATCAGAAATTACAAATTTCTAAACCTCCCACTGCCTTGTTAATAGTTTGTGGATTAATTTTGAGCCTAATATTCATACCTTGGGGTATCTATCAGTATTACAGTAGACTTTATCGTGGTATTGAAGCAAGAACTAGGGAAGCTTGGTCTAATATTCCAGAGTTAGCTATTTATAGAATAGGTGCAAAAGTAAAGCGAGGTTCCTTAATTCTAACTGGACAACTGCCAAATCAAAATCTACGAAATAGAGCAGCAAAAATAGCTAAAAAACAAGCTAGTCCCTACAATTTAGAAGTACATAATCAAATAACAGCTGTTAGAAGACCACAGGACGCTTCAGAAATAAGCGATGAGGTAGATAGACTTACAAGAGTATTAAATCAAATGGAAGGTGTGTCCATCAGCACTGAATATGGAGAAGGTAGAGTTACAGTCAAAGGAACAGTGATGGATATGGCAGATTCTCAGATAATTATTCGTAAAATTGAGCAAGTTCCTGGAGTAAAATCAGTAATCAGCACAACTAAACTCAGCCCACTTAAACTGAAAACTCGCATCTACTTCGATCTGGGTTCAGCCAAACTTCACCCTGTCTATATAGACACAATGGCCCAGATTCAAGAATTTCTTACCCAATATCCTCAAAAACATCTTAGAATAATAGGTCATACAGATCGTACTGGCAGTTCCAATATTAATGAGCAGTTGGCCCTTGAACGGTCATATACAGTTAGGGATGCTTTGGTAAAACAGGGAGTGGATGCCAGACGATTAGAAGTAACTGGACAAACAAACTCGCCTCAAGGTGTGGAGTACAATCAACCACTATTATTGAGTAGGTGCGTAACATTTGATTTGTTTGAACCAAGTGAAAAAGACAACTAGCTAGAAATATGATCTCGAAAAAAATTTGTCTTGTTGGTGATTTTGGTGTGGGAAAAACTAGTCTTATTCGTAAGTTTGTCGATCGACAGTTTAGTGACCAATATCTTTCTACGGTAGGGGTAAAAATTTCTCGTAAAAAAGTTGATTTACCCAAAACAGAAGCAGAAAAAAAGAATTTTTTGCAGTTATTAATTTGGGATCTAGAAGGTCATACTAAATTTAAGGCGATCGCTCCTAGTTATTTACAAGGAGCTAGTGGGGCAATAGTTGTAGCAGATGTCACCCGTCAAGAAACTATCGAAAATCTTTCGGAAAGATTAGATTTATTTTTATCAGTAAATCCTAAAAGTGTAGCTATATTAGCTTTAAATAAATCAGATTTGGTTGATGTAGAAATAATCAATCAACTATTATCAAAATTCGAGCATCAGGAAGATGAAAGAGTGATAGCGACATATTCTACATCAGCTAAAACTGGGGAGAATGTAGATGAAATATTCGAGAAATTATCATATAGAATGCTAGAAAAAATAGGATGATTAATGAAGTCAGAATTATAAATTCTGAAGTTATTTTTGTAACAGAGATTTGAGCAAACCTCCAAAAAAAATTGGCCTTAAAAGGCGAGGTTGCGCGACCCAATTATTTTGATAAAATTATCTATCTCTATGCAGAAATAAATGATAAAAATTACCGATAAATTGTGGTCTAAAGCCTCCCTTTTCAACTATGCTTTATCAACATTTTTTTTTAGATAAAACTTGACAAAATAGACAAGTTATGTGCATGTCTTGGAGCGACTTTTTTAGAAGAGAAGTATATTGAAAAATACATTTTTTTGAGAACTTTAGACAAGATTTTTGCCCCCCACACTCCCCACAAGGTTTTCAGGAGTTCCTTATCAGGGATAGCTTTTTAAGGGGATAAAAAAATAAATAGAATATTCCTGATTTCAAGCCTCCTTATTGCATAAGCTTCCTTATTGCATAGATACTATTAGTGTGGTTCCTCCTGAGGAGGCTAACTGATAACTGATCACTGATAACTGAAATAACCCATGATTAACCTATTAAAAAAACTTTTAGCATATCGTCAAACTGAGTATTTGATAATTAATTCCGAGTTAAAAATTTTAGAGGTATCTTATGGGTTAAACAAATTTTCCGCTCCTCCAAAATTAGCAGTTTTAGGTGAAGATATTCGTCATAGTTTTCCAGAATTAGCAGGAGTTGAAGAGCTTCTGGAGGAAGTGATTAATGGGCAAAAAGAAAGTTTTGAATATGAAGGAGTAGCTAGGTCTTTGGAAGAGAAATCTCCTCTGTATATCAATATATCTATAATTGCAGATTTTAATGAAAATTGTCTAGAAAAAAACTTAATAGTATTAGTCGAAGATGTAACGGAAAAAATGGTAATGCAGCAGAAGTTAGTTCAAAATTCAAATGAATCTAATCTTTTATTAAGTTCTTTAGCTGCTTCTGAGGATTATATCAATAAAATTATTACTTCTATGGCGGATGCTTTATTAGTAACAACAAGTGCGGGGATAATTAAAACTGTTAACCGTGCAGCAGAAATTTTGTTTGATTATACAAAGGAAGAATTGGTAGGTCAAAATATCTCTATGGTTATTCCCAAAGAAGAATTACTACATAAAGCACGCCAAAAATATATATTTTTAAAAGAACAAATTTCTCAAGATATAGAATTAATTTGTCAGAATAAAATAGGAGATAAAATTATTGTTCAACTTTCTTGTTCGGTTATTCAAACCAATGTAGAAGGAATATATAATTTTGTTTATATAGGCAGAGATATTACAGAGCGCAAAAAAGAGGAAGAAGAAATACGTCAAGCTTTAGAACAAGAACGAGATTTAAGAGAACTAAGGGGTCGTTTTTTTTCAATGGTGACTCACGAATTTGGTAATCCTCTAAATACAGTATTATTATCTACTCAATTACTCAGATCCTATGACTCGGAAATTACTGAAACTGAAAAAGACCAATATTTAGTATATATTGAAGAGTCTACACAAGAAATGCTTGAATTGTTAAATGATGTCCGATTTATTGGTAAAGCAGATGCTGGAAAATTGAAATATAAACCAGCACCTGTGGATTTGATTAAAGTTTGTTCTCATATTACTGAATCTATCAAAATTACTGCTAGCGATAAACATATAATAAATTTCAAAATTCACAAAAAATTTCAACATAAATCTCAAGCTAAGTCGAAAAAGAATGATGTGATGTTCTTCTTAATAGATGAGAAATTAATTCGGCATATCTTAAATAATTTATTATCAAATGCTATTAAGTATTCACCTACAGGAGGGAAGGTGAATTTTCAGTTAACTTTGAATGATCGAGAAGCTATTTTTCTGATTAAGGACGAAGGAATAGGTATTCCAGTTGAAAATCAAAAAAAATTGTTTGACTCTTTTTACAGAGCAAGTAATGTAGGTAAAATAGCAGGAACAGGATTAGGATTATCAATTGTGAAACAGTGTGTAGACCTTCATAATGGAACAATAGATTTTGCAAGTGAAATAGGCAAAGGAACTACTTTCAGAGTTGAAATTCCATTGCAAAAAGTATCTTAAAATTAAGGCATAAGGCAGAAGGAAGAGGGAAGGAAGAAGAGCTTAGTACCTTGTTCTGTCACAGATTTTCCCAGGAATAAGTAATCACAAGTAAAGGGATAAAATCTATAGATTATATATAGAAAATATGATAGAGACTGGTTTTTATCAAAAGAAATTTCTCATGGATTTTTTGTGGCATTCATGGGGTGATAATTAGTATTAGAGATTTGTTCTAGTGAAAAAAATCTCAGTAGTTCTCAAGATCAAGAAGGAACAGTGAAAAGGAAAGAAGAAAGGAGGAAAAGCTTAGTACCTTAATTCTATCAAATATTTTTCTAGAAATAAGGAATAAGAAATAAAGTGAGGAAATGTATATATACTAAACATTTCCAATAATAAAAATCAAATCAACTACCGTAGATAAATA
The DNA here is from genome assembly GCF_003838195.1 of Okeania hirsuta. GTDB lineage: Bacteria > Cyanobacteriota > Cyanobacteriia > Cyanobacteriales > Microcoleaceae > Okeania > Okeania hirsuta. The sequence continues at coordinate 3,846 of NZ_RCBY01000261.1, read as the reverse complement.
ATCAATTCTTTCCCTCTACTCCCTACTCCCTATTTTGATAAAAATGTGGTAGTTTTTTCTTATAATGAAAATTATAACAGGAATAACTATGGCTTTAACCGCTTCTACAATGCTGACATTAGACACTTCAGCTCCAGATTTTCAGTTACCGGATGTAGTTTCCGGGGAAACCATTTCCCTATCAACATTTGAGGGAAAAAAAGCACTCTTAGTCATGTTTATTTGTCGTCATTGTCCATTTGTTAAGCACGTTCAAGCAGAACTTGCTAAAATTGGTAAAGATTACATTCCAAAAAATGTAGGAATTTTAGCTATTAGTTCCAATAATATTGAAACTCACCCTGATGATTCTCCAGATAAACTAAAGGAAATGGCATTAGAACTAGGGTTTAATTTTCCCTATTGTTTTGATGCAACTCAGGAAGTTGCAAAATCTTACACTGCTGCTTGTACTCCAGATTTTTTCCTATTTGATGCTGATTTTAAATTAGTATATAGAGGACAATTAGATGATAGTCGTCCTAGTAATAATCAACCAGTTACAGGGAGTGATTTAAGAGCAGCTTTAGATGCAGTTTTAGCAGAAAAATCTGTAGGTGAAGAACAAAAGCCAAGTATTGGTTGTAATATTAAGTGGAAATCAGGTAATGAGCCATCTTATTTTGGTTAGAATTAAAAGGGATATTTGCAGATAGTTGAGTAGGTTGTTCTGTAGATGTTATTGACGTAAGCATTTCCTGCGGACTGCTGCGCAAACAACTATTAGCGCTTCAGCGGTCAGCAATAAAAATCAAATAAGCTATTATTGTAAGTATTCAGCTCTTAGCTTTTTAATCAATGAAGTAAACATTTGTTTGACTTTTATTACATTTTAATCAAAGAATGAACCACAAGAACGATGAGTTTGAGTTCAATTCATACAATTCTATGGCGGGAAATGTAGATGTTTCTCAAGAGCTGATAGCTGACTGCTGAATGCAGAATGCTTACTTATTTACTAATAAGTAGTCGTGAAAATAAATTTCCTAGTTAAGAGAGGGAACAGGGAATAATAAGTAAATAGGATCTGTAATTAATTTTGCTTATGAACTTACTAAATATCAACATTCTTGCTACATCTTATTGAGAGTAGGGTTATTAGGAATAATACAAAATTGAAATTCAGCTACATAGAATAATATTTCAAGCATAATTTACCGCAGGTAAGTGTAGATAGATATAGATCGATTGAATGAATTTCAAATTCTATGCAACCTCATATAAAACTGGTATAAGATGTCTTCGTTATTGACAAACTAATCCTTAAAAACATTGCTATTCCTGACTTATTTCTTAATAACTGAAGTCTTGAAGAATGTCTTGCATTATTTTGGAAATTGGTATGATAACAACCCTAAAAATACTTGATATATATCCCATTCACTATTAGACCAAGTTTGGTAAATGTTTGCTACAAATAGTTAGGGTATTTCTTAGGAGTCAGGAGTCAGAATTCCCTTCTGCCTTCTGCCTCCTGCCCTCTGCCTTTCCTGATATAAAACTGTTGTTCAAGATTGAGGTGGGCCTAGTTTCTAGGTCTTATGACACAAACATTGCACACACATTGAAAAAATAGTAGTTATTTCCATCCAACTTCATCTCACATTTCCCGCATTTATTATATATGAATTTAAGGCTCAATCAATCTAGGAAAATTACAATACAGCTAAATAACTTAATCATAGATTGATTATAAAAATAACTTAGAAGAAGAGTTAAGATAGTAATAAGCTGAACATGATAAAATGAATAACTAAAGAAGTTTCTGAGGATAATAAAAATGGCTATAAAATTACAAAGACCAATATTAGTAGGAGGCATCGGATTATCTCTACTATTATGGTTATTAGATAGTGTCCAACATTCCGTGGCAGAATTTAGCGGAGTTACTATGTTAGGAATTATGGCAGCAGGTCTAGGAGTTTTGTTGTTAAAAAAACCACGGTCTAAAACACTCCATAAAGCTACTATAATTGCACCACCAACAAAAGAAATAGCAGAGGAAGCGATCGCCTTATCAGTTATTACTCTAGATAAGGTTTCCCAGGAAATAAACAGCAGTAACAAATCTGAAGAAATTAGCCAACTACGTCAACAAGCAACCACATTAACTAACGAACTAGAAAGAAAAGAATTAAGTATAGTAGTGAGTGGTTATCGAGGAGTAGGTAAAACTTCTTTAGCTGAAATATTGAATTCTCAATGGCTATCTACTAATTCTCAAAAGTTAGAAATTAGCGATTTAACATGGCAGGAAGAATGGATGACAACAGATGAAGATACTCAAGTTAATCCTCTTTCACCTTACGACCTAATATTATTTGTTACTACAGGTGACTTAACAGATTCAGAATATCAAGCATTATCAAAATTAACATCTCTCGGTCAAAGTTTTATCCTAGTTTGGAATAAACAAGACCAATATTTGCCAGACCAAAAACCCCAGATATTACAGAAACTAAAAGAGACTTTATCTACCATTAACTCAGAAGAAAATTTAGTAGGAATTTCTGCCAAACCTAACTCCCTTAAAGTACGAAAACATCAGCAAGATGGGAGTATTAAAGAATCTACAGAACAACCATTACCAGAAATATCTGGATTGATCGAAAAACTGAATCAAACATTAGAAAAAGAAACAGAAAAATTAGTCTGGGCAACTACTAAAAGAAAAGCAGAAATAGTTACACTTGAAGCGAAGAGTATATTAAATCAGGTCAGGCGAGAACGTGCTATTCCGATAATTGAACAGTATCAATGGATAGCTGCAGCAACAGCATTTGCTAATCCAGTTCCAGCTTTAGATTTATTAGCAACAGCAGCTATAAATGCTCAATTAATAGTAGATTTAAGTGCTATATATGAGCAAAAATTTTCCCTCGAACAAGGCAAGCAAGTAGCAGGAACTATAGCAGAGCTAATGCTAAAATTAGGCTTAGTAGAAATTTCGACAAAAACATTAACTACTATCCTGAAAAGTAATACTATAACTTTTGTAGCAGGTGGTGCAGTTCAAGCTGTAAGTGCTGCTTATCTAACAAGAGTCGCAGGTATTAGTTTAGTAGAATATTTTCAAACTCAGACAAATAGTAATTCTCTGAATATAGAGAAATTAAGCAAAATTCTACAAAGTGTATTTAGCCAAACTCAACAAAATAATTTCTTAAAATCTTTTGTTCCTCAAGTAATAAATCATATTTTGCCACAGCAGAAAAAAGTGGAACTTCTGCAAACTCAGGCAGAATAAAGGAAGAAGGAAGAAGGAAGAAGAAAGGAAGAAAAAGGAAAAAATGGATGGAGAGTCAAACCACAACTAATTGAAAACACCATGTAGACGCTGGGGTATTAAACCGGGGTATTAAACCCAAAAGAAAAAGATAATCTAGCTTTCATAAATTTAGTAGTTTTCTTGACTGTAAAATTATCTCTTGTAAATTAAAAAAGCATAAAAAAAGTTAAGTATAGTAATTCTAAATGCTTTGTCAAAAAAATGAAACTCTCTGCCCTCGTTCCCTTTTAGATAATTCCGAAAAATTTTTTTCACAACTAAAATGGAATTTCTATATATAGCAGTTGCCATTAATGTATTTGACATATCAAAAGCTTAAAACTTAGACAAAGCTAGATTTTTCCTTCTCTCCTAGAGAACTAAAGCCTTCTTATTTCTTGCCTTTTGCTTCTTCCTTCTTCCTTCTGCTATATAATAAAAATAAAAATTACTCAAAAACCTGATTCCTTCCTGCCTTCTTCCCTCTTCCTTCTGCTATATAAGTTACTCAAAAACCTGATTCCTTTCTTACTTATTCC
>NZ_RCBY01000260.1 GCF_003838195.1 Okeania hirsuta | reverse complement strand
CCCGAATTTAATAAACCCGATTACCCGATAATGATAAGCTATGGAGAAAACGATATTTATGGCGAAAGTAAACATGAACTTCTTAAAAGATTTCCAACAGCAAGGGTTGAAACAATAGAGAAATGCGGGCATATCGCTTGGAAACACAATCCAAGTGGATTTAATAAATTGTTGAACGAGTTTTATAAAGAAAGAAAATAGCGACAGCTAACTAGTGTTTAGTGCATACCTTTGGGATACGCAGCATACACAGACCTTAGCTGCAAAATAATATATACCGAATGCTATATTGTCAGGCAACCATTGAAGAAGGAGAAAAAATATTACAAGACCTTAATGAGATTTCTATCTATGACTCAATTACCTACCTGTGTACCTTAAATTTAGATGATTTAAGTTTGAAGGAACTATTATGTTACCTGCTTGAAAATGGTTATTTGTACTTCTACATGTATTTAATAGGCTTTCATAGGTATCTTTCTGAGTTAGTTTATCCAGATCTTCTAGAAATTCTCGAATACGTTGCCAGACATAAGAAATTGGGAAAAGGGATAGAACTTTTGAACTTATTAGAATCAGTGTATATGACTTAGGGATCGATTTAATATCGGTGTACGCTCAATACGAAAATATAGATTCCGACGGACAACAAATTACTCTTCAGAATTACTATGAAAGACCTGGAGTATTATGCCGTGATGAACATATTTATGGTTTAGAACAACTATCACTTACTTTTGAAGATTTCAAAGAGGTTAGAATAAACTTGTTTCTCAAGGTGCAATTGAAGCAGAAATAATTGAGCCTGATCCACATATTGAATTAAAAGGGAGAGTGAATTTTTTCACAGTTCAAGGAAAGCCTCCAACTAAATGGATGTGGATAATCGGGTTAAAGAAAACTGGATAAATGAAATAGATCACAGCTAACATCAACTACACCCCAGCCAGCCTATAAAGTGGCTTCTCGGATCTAGTCATCGTTAGTGTTAAATAAAAAGGACACAATAATATAAGATATTGGATAAAACAAAGTTCTTTTCTTTTATGATCCTTGCTGTATTATTAATCGGATGCATAAAACCTAAATCTGAAGTACTAAAGGAAGAAAAACGGATATAAATTCTTTTTCAGAAGAGTTAAGCGATTCCATCCTTAAGCAACAGTTGATTGATAAATTGATTCAAAGGTTCATCCAGATTCGAATTACGTCGTGTATTTTTATATCATGATTTCAAGCAAAAGCCCAAATTTCAAATAATTTTTGATCACGGTGAATTTGAATTTACCAATGAAAATAAATTTCCAATCAGTTCACATGCATACGTTCGTATTAAAAAGTATTATCCAAAAACGAAAGGGTACATGTATACTATAATGTAGCTGGAAGAGATACTATATTTTACATAGATCCTTCCCATTCTGATAAAATAGTATTTCTCGAAAAAGAAGTAAGCTGATTGTTTACCAAAATATAGACTGGGAGAGATGGATGACAGATTAAAAAACACTAACAAAACCTATCCACCATCCTTCGTTATCCCTGCAGCCGATCGATAACTTGGTGTTAGCACTAATATATGGTAAGATTATTTCATTTGCTTCGCATTTATTACGATGAATTTAACACTGATTTCATGTGTTAATCAAAAGTCTGAATTAATGTCAGAAAGCATTGTTTTTGACAAACATGCATTGAGAGGTACCGTACTTTTCCTTAGACAGCGTAATCAAAAATGGATAGAAGTATATCATATCATTTCTCGGATTCAGGAGAAATAGAAAATTGGTTTCTATATGAAGAAATAGTTTTGTATGCCTGGGGTAAAAACTGCCTACGGGAAAGCCTACAGAACGCACTCATACGACACGATAAACTTTTTCTTTAAACACGAGGGGCAAAAAAAAAAACTGCAATTCCACTTTCTAAAATAGAAAACTGATAAGCCTAAGAGCTTCTTTATTACCCTTTAGGAAGTTTATTGAAGGCTCAATAGAAAAACCCGAGTTCCGAGGGTGAATTGCTATTGCTTAACCATCTGTATGGTAAAATTATTGCCGAAAATCCGAAGGACGGTAAAATATATTTCGAAAATATATTCCCCTTTCTAATTCAAGTTGCACTAGAATGCAATCCGGATCAATATCCGAAAAGAATAAGCTAATTATGGATAAAATATTCAAAGAGCTTGATAAAAGCTCAAATACATCCGAAATTTCTTTGAAAATATTAGAATACAAAACTTGTAAAGTGCTAACAAAAGCTATACCCAGCCAGCATCTAAAGTTGCTGTCCTGATTCTAGCTAGTCGTTGTGTACAATGAAAAATTAAAAATGAGTATTTTCTCAAATCTGTTCAAAAAGAGGCCCAAGTTAAAAGTTCAAACTGAACTTGGAGAGTTTACTTTGTTTCACAAGAGCAGAAGTAAAAATTTGTGGAGTAATGAAGAATTAGAAATTCCTTCAATTGTTAGAGGTACTGAAAAAATCCAGAATCAGCTCATGTTGATTTTTTGAAAAGCATAAAAAAAGAAATTGAAAAATTATCTCCAGAGATAACTAAGAAGTTTCTTAAGGAGTTTAGAGAAGCAGAACTGCCTACAAACTTCAATTCCTGGGAAGAACGATTTAAAATCGTTGGATTAGAAGTAATGATGATATATGAAAATGGGGCATACTGGAATCTCACATTGGCAGATACCAAAGAGCCCTATGCTCATTTCACCATATTTATTGAAGCCGGCAAAATAAACCCGGATTTTGCAATTGATACATAAAGCAAAATGCTCAACATCAGCTAAGCGCCAGCCAGCAGCTAAAGCAGCTATCCGAGGCATAACTTGGCGTTAGCAGGCATATAATAAAACGAATTGACAGCTCCCGATCGAATATTATAAAAACGATTTCTTCTTCCATTGACATTAATGGACGAGCAGAAAAGATTTGGGATAACATTACAATGTTCAAATTGAACAATTTTCAGACCAATAGCTTTTAAACTTCTTGGGATTCCAAGACCATTGAAAGCAGAGCTTTTGACTGAAGGGAAAGGTGGTCAAAGGATTGCCTATTTTGACACAGGCAAACGATTCATACAAGAAATAACTACTTGGGAACATTAAAGGAATACTCATTCAACTTCAATCCAGAAAAGGGGTTTATAGCAGGTCATTTTTTGACATCTCAGATGGGGTTTTCAGAGTCCCGAATGGTTCTTACTATTTAAGCTTCAAAGCTGATAAAATACAACTCACACTTACAACAAGCTACAGTCTTAACAGAAGAGTTTATTTCTTGTTCAATATTCCGGTAAGGCTAATTTTAAAGGCTTTTCAGAAATACTATTGACTTCAACAAAAAAGAATAGTGAATAGATGAAAATATAAAGTTTGCAGAAACCATTGAAATTAATTGCACTCCAGCTGTGGCTTTTGACTTAACTCAGGATTATAATCAACGATTAAGCTGGGATCTTTTCTTAAAAGGCTGACTTAATCGAAGTGCGACAAAAGCGGCTCAAGGAGTAAAAGCATATTGTGTTGCAAAGAATGGACTTGAATGGTGACGGAATACATAACTTATAACAGGCCTAAGCGACAGCAATTAAAATGACTGAAGGTCCATTAATATTTAAGTCTTTCTTAGGTTCTTGGACATTTAAGGAAATAACGACAGACTAGACAAAAGTAACTTTCTTGTATTCGTTTCAATTACGTTTCCCATTCAGTCTTTTAAAAAAATGGTAAAGAGAAATTTAGAATCGAATGTGCGGCAAAGGTTGATTGACTTAAAATTGAAAAAACATGACCCGCTAACAAGAGCTATAATCAATAGCGCCCTTAGAGGACCTTACTACTCATAACCAGACATTGAAGGCAAAAAAGTATAAAAGAACGTAAGCCTGTTATATAACTCAAAGAAGTTGAAAGATAGATAGAAAGAGTAAATAAGCTGATTACAACATAAGACTAAATCCTCATAACGCTAATAAAAATGAGATTAATAGTATTTTTAAAAGGCTCAATGTTTTAGGTAAAAACCTAAAATATTGAATTATGAAATACCATAAGCAGTACAGGCAAGCCTTTGGATAGATGAATATGGGAAAATCGATTTTCCGTCAAAAATTTCTAATGTCAAAGTTTCGCGAATTCGAAATTATAGATTAAGAGGCGGCTGTTCAATTTGTTTTCCACATGGATCGAAACAACCAATTCCCGATACAAGAAAATCAAATGAATTGGAAAAAATTTCGCAAAAGCCAGTGGAAGCCAAAACCTAAGAGGCGAGATTGAGAAAATAATGGATTTTGGTCGGATACTATTGAAATAGTAAAGCACGATTAATTGCGGATGAAATGCCTGTAACAAAACCTAACCTCCATACTTCGCAGACGCTATGTATGGAAGATAAGATTAAGACGAATTATGATCTGTTGAATTATATAGAAAATGATCCCCACAACCGTGGTTCTAACTTTAAAAGCTTTGTAATTTATGGTGAATTAGGGTGAGAGAGAAGATAGAAGAATTGTATCCAAAATTGAAATTGGAATATAAACGTTACCAATCAAAGGCTATAGAAGAAGTGGTTAAAAGTATCAACATTGAATAGAAAAGGCTGAAAACAAAAGCTAGAACTCCGGCTGACAGCTAAAAGAGCTGTCCGACGCAGAGCTTGCGTCATGCTCAATGCAAATCATGTATGGATAAACTTAAGATCGAAGTTGAGAAATATGTACAAGGAGGAATTGATGTCGAATGGACAGAGTTTTCTTCAAAACTTTCTATACATACAGCTTCGAAAAGGAGATCATATTTAGTCAGACCGACATTTGCGATAAAGTCATCTATATTTTAGAAGGTATAGCCGCATCTGAATATAATGAAGAAGACAAATTTATCATTTCAAGTTCTTTCAAGCTGGTAATCTATGCTCAAATATGATAAGTGCGGTATCAAAACAATCAAATCTGATAATGTAATTGCGATAACCAAGGTGAAATATATTGCTATACCCTTTGAGTATTTTATGCAGTTGTACTTTATCGGATAAGCTTGGCGTATTCTTTAGAAAAAAGATATTAGAACATTTAATCGAAGCCAAGCATATAATCAGTATCAAAACAATCCTCTGTTACTGAAGTACAATATTCCTTTATAGAAGAAAATTATCCAGCTATAATAAGCAAGACTCCTTCAAAATATGTTGCAGCCTTCATTGGAATTACACCCGAAGCGCTGAGCAGGTTTTTAAAACAACGCATCAGTTCTTAACCCTCATCAATCTTTTTGCATTCTCTAAGACTTACTTTGCATAAAAATCATAATTATGCAAAAATTAAGTATGCCTCAGGAGCGAAAGTTCGATGGGAATTAAAGCCTGTTTCATCGGTGCATTGGGGACAAGTAAAAAATAAATCCGGACAACTATGTGTTGTTCTCGAACACTCTTACTTCGTGACTAAGCTCCGAGATGATAGCTTGGTGGTTTAAGAATTTTGCGAACCTGAAGGTTACGTTAAATGATGAGAAGGTTATGAGGGTAAAAAAGTGCCTGCCTACTTTTTGTGGCATCCCTCTGACCACATAAATGCTCATTAAAGGGTAAGTTAGGTGAAAACAATACAGCGAAAGCTGGTGCGAAAATAAAATCCAGGAAACTATGCAATACAAGAAACATGGTTTTAAGTATCCGGTAAATGAGGAGTTGGAAATATTCTACTGTGAAAATGACGGCTGGGGAATGGAAAGAAAATCCCTTTACTTGGTACCATGATGTTTCTTAGGATATCCTTTAAAGATGTATACAAAGATGGGAAATCATCGGGGTACATTATCACTATGAAGTTGTAGCTGGAACGAATAAAAAGAACCTAATAGCCAAGGCAATCAACCGGAAAATTGTGGGCGTTATCTACCGGGTTTTGGGAAGCATGGATTACACATAACACCATTGAGGTTGGCGTATTTGAGATTTTCTTCCTGCCCTTTATCGTCAAAGAAATGATGTAAGTAATATTCAATATGCCAAAAGTATGAATCCCATAAGCCGAGAAATGGCATCAGAAGACCAAGAGGGCTTTAAACAAGCATCTTTTGAAGAGAGACTAAAGGGCTATGAGCAAAGCGAAAATGCTTTGATTATCAAAATGGGAGTGGTAAAAGCATCTAGGATAAAACAGAAACACAAGCCTTGATAAGCGTCCATTCCTGCGCATCGGCTGCGGCACGGAGGATCTCATAAAGCTTAGGAACAATGAGTATTAACAACCTATGCAGAATCAATATCCTTAATATCTATTAGCTTTTCCGAAAAATCATTTAGTCATTTTATTCTACTGAAAAGAAATTTGTAGTGTACAAAAAATGACAGAAAAATGATTAAGAAAATATTTGGAATTGCTCCTACTAAAGAAAAGAACGGTCCGGGATACATACCCTCACCTGTCGGGAAATGCTCGAGTAGATAAAAAGAGTGGCTTTCAAGCACAGACTTTGGAGGTAAAAAATACGCAGGTGAAAGAAGGTCCTGGTGCTTTGCACTGAAGAGCGCTATTTTGAAATGACCAATGGAAAGCTCTTTTCTACTGGAAATAATGTGCAGGAAACCATGGTACCGTTGATGCATTTGGTAAATGCAGGATTTGATTTCGATGTGGTCACACCTACAGCTAAACCAGCAATTCTTGAAGATTGGTCTGTTCTCACAAAGATGAAGCTGTACTAAGCTTATGAGAAAAAACAAGACCAAGTTCGCCAAACCCATTTCTTTAAAAGGGATTGTGAGAAAACGAACTGAATAAAGAATCAAAATACATTGCGGCTTTCTACCGGTGGTCATGGTTCTATGGTCGGTCTACCGGAAGATGAGAATGTTGGAAAACTGATTCGATGGATCGAAGCGTCTAATCGATACCTTGTTGCAGTATGCCATGGTCCTGCCGCTATGGTAGCTACTGCCGTACACAACAATAATCCACATCCTTACCAAGGATACAAAATGGTCGCATTTCCTGATAAATATGATAAGCAGTCCCCTTCGATGGGCTACTTGCCAGGGCACTTAGCTGGTTTCAGTGCGAAGCCTTGGAAAAGCAAGGAATCGAAATCATCAATGATAAGATAACAGGTGCCACTCACATGGATAGAAAGCTCTTTCTGGAGATAGTCCAAAGCCTGTGATGAACTAGGTAAAATAACAGTAAATGCACTATTTGATGAATTATTAAACTAACAACTCGAAAATCAAAAGAGAATGAATAAGACAATTTTAATCACGGGTTCCAGCTCTGGAATAGGCAGAGCAACGGCAAAACTTTTCAAAACAAAGGGTGGAACGTGATCGCAAGCATGCGCTCACCTGAAAGGAAACTGAGCTTAATTCTTTAGACAAATACACTTGTCACCAAACTAGATGTTTTAGAACTAGACAGTATCAAAAGTGCTATTAAACAGGAATAGCCAAATTTGATAAAATCGATGTGGTTCTTAACAATGCCGGTTATGGATTAATGGGCACATTCGAATCTGCAAAACGCGAAAGCATTATTCGTCAATTTGGCGTAAACGTACAAGGCTTGTTCGATGTAACGCAGCAAGCATTACTCACTTCAGAGAAAACAAAGATGGTATGTTTATCAACATTTCATCGGTAGGGGAAGAATGACTTTCCGTTAATGCCTCTTTATCATTCCACCAAATGGGCTTGAAAGGATTTTCAGAATCTCTCAGATGGGAATTGGCTCAAATAGGAGTAAAAGTAAAATTGGTAGAACCAGGCGGTGTAGCTACTGACTTTGGAGGACGTTCCCTGGATATGCAACATAATCCTGAACTCACAGAGTACAATGAGTTTGTAGGTGGGTTTATGGAAGCGATGAAAAGCTCGATGGATCCAGAAAAAATGAGTAAGCCTGAACAAATTGCAGAAATCATTTACAAAGCCGCTACCGATGGCAAAGACACCTTGCGCTATAGAGCTGGTGAGGATGCTTTATATTTATTAGATGCTCGTTCTAAAATGTCAGATGATGAGTATTTTGCAATGCAAAAACAGCAGTTTGGTTTATAAGATTTTGTCCCAAATGAGGTATGGAGAGAGAACTTTTTAATATCGAAACAATTACCAAGGCCCATGAAGTGATGGGGCTTCCAAAACCCAAACACCCTTTGGTTTCCGTTGTAAAAACAAAGATGTTAGACCATCATTGATTTTCGCGATTAAAGGTTGTTGATCATCTCTATCAAATCACTTTGAAAGATACCGGCTGTGGTAACCTTTATTATGGAAAAATTCCTATGACTATGAAGAAGGTACTTTAGTATTTACCTCCCCAGGCCCAGGTAACCATGTTTGAAGGTGAAATACCGGTGGAAGCAGAAGATACTAAAGGTTGGGTATTGGCTTTTCATCCTGACTTGATACGAAAATCAAGTTTGGCCGACAAGATTGACAACTACCTTTTTCAATTATGCTGTTAACGAAGCGCTGCATCTTTCGGACGAAGAATTGAATACGATAGAGGATCTTCTTGTCAAGATAGTTAAGGAATACAGCCAGAATTTAGACAAGCACAGTCAGAATCTCATTGTCTCAAATATTGAATTATTACTTGATTATTGTACTAGATTCTATGACCGTCAATTCTACACACGTTCGAATTAAACGCGGATATAGTCTCAACCTTTGAGCGACTGTTAAAGGAGTACTATCTGACTGAGAAAGCGATTGATGCTGGCTTACCCAATGTGCAATATTTTGCAGGTCAGTTAAACTTTACCTCAAGTTATTTGAGTGATTTATTAAAGAAGAAACAGGAAAGACGGCTCAAGAACATATTCACCTTTTTGTAATAGATAAGCTAAAAACACACTGCTTAACACAGGCAATTCAATCAGCGAAATTGGTATTCCTTAGGATTTGGTACCCACAACATTTTAGTAATCTGTTTAAATCAAAAACGGGGATGAGTCCAAGTGAATTTAGAAACTTGAATTGAAAATAAAACTGTGCATAACATGGACTAGAGCCCTGGTTCCGCTCTAACGAGCTTACCACAAGCTCATGGTCCAGTTGCTCTCTACAAGCTAAAAAAATCCCCTTCTGTAAATTGTGTTATAATTCCCTTTTGCAGTGTTAGTTAAGAACTCCTCGTAGATTTTTCTTTGCATCATAAACAAAAAAAACATCAATATGTCAGAAAATCATGGGAAAATCTATTGGAGTGAGCTGCTGACAACTGAGGTCGATGCAGCAGTCAACTTCTTTGAAAAGGTCGCCGGCTGACGTTCACCATCATACAGATGCCGGAAGGCCCTATCACATGGCCTCACTTGGCGAGAATAATATCACAGGTATTATGGACCTCTCCTTCATCCGGAGATGGACCAATCGAAGTCCCACTGGTTTACATCTATCATCGTAGACGATGTGGATGCCATGGTTGCGCAAACACGTGAACTTGGCGGAAAAATCATACGGGAGCCTTTTGAAGTGCCTGGTATGGCGCGGATCGCGTCCATTGCTGATCCTTCAGGTAGTGTGTTTGGGATTGTGACACCGATTGCAAAGG